>DASQGY010000301.1:0-50021 GCA_035632375.1 Bryobacteraceae bacterium
CCCAAGCGCTGGTGAAACAGACACAGGCCACGCTGGACCAGGCGCAGATCGACCTGGATCACACCTTGATCCGAGCGCCAGTGGATGGAACCGTGATCGCGCGCCGCATGGACGTGGGCCAGACGGTGGCCGCATCATTCCAGGCGCCTACCATTTTCGACATCGCGCAGGACTTGACGAAAATGCAGGTGGACGCGAGTGTGGACGAGGCCGATATCGGTCAAGTGCACCCCGGCCAGGCAGTTGTTTTCAATGTTGACGCCTATCCAGGCGTAACGCTTCACGGTACGGTCAGCCAGATTCGCCAGTCGCCACTGAAGGTCCAGAACGTCATCACCTATGACGTGGTCGTATCGGTGGCCTCGGAGGGGCCGAAGCTATTCCCGGGAATGACGGCCAACGTTCGGATTGCATTGGGCCGTGCGGACGACGTGCTCAAGATTCCGAATCTTGCGCTGCGCTTCCGGCCGGCGGGCGTCAAGGCCGGTTCCGCTGGCGGAGATTCCAGACGTTCGGAAGGCCAGACCGTTTGGGTACTGGGGAGCGATCGCAAGCTCAAACCGGTGGCGGTCAAGGTAGGACTCACCGACGGGGCCTATACACAGATGATCGCGGGCGATCTACACGCCGGGGATCAGATCGCAGTAGGAAACGCTCCGGGAACGAAGGCCGCAACTCCGCCGCCGATGCCTGGCCGCGGGCCAAGGATTTAGCTGTGGCGCATCGCATCGAAATCCGCAGCCTGGTGAAGCCGGTGAACGCGCTTCGCGGTTTGCCTCTGGCGAAAATGTGGCGGCCACAGCGCGAAGGCGAGGCATACACTCCAAATGATGGGGCTGGCGGGGCGCGAAGATCGTCATTCCGAACCAGTTGCCGGGTTGCAATCGCCCACGACGCGGTGAGCTAGTTCTCCTGGAGTGACTCGATGTACTTTGTCAGGTTATTGATCCGGACTTCGACCTCGGCTTGAGTTCCGCTGCCCACGTATCGAAATAGAGGACCCCAAACCGGCATGTCCTTGGATCCGTGCGCCACAACTAGAAGGTCTCCGCGGATAGAAGCCTTCACTCGGCCGGTGGGAAACATTCCTTTGTTGCGCTTGGCGAGCTGAGTCAAGTCCGTGGCAGCCGTCTTGAATGCGGGCGATGCCGGTCCGCTACCTTTGCCATCCCGGCCATGACAAGCTGCGCAGTAACTCGCGTACATTTCCTCGCCTGCGCCAACCGGGGCCGGACGAAGCGGAACCTGGCCCGGCAAGATGGGCCCGATGGCGAGCAGAAGGGCTGCGACGCTGAATGGTGACGGCATATAGAAAGAGGCGGGCGGACAGACCGAGCTGTCCGCCCGTTGTTGCAACTTACTGCACGTCGGTAACCTTGCCGGAGAGGAATGTGATCTTCATGTTCTTGTACACGTAGATCTTCTTCGTTCCGAGATCGACCACTTGCGTTGGCGGGCCAAGCATCGCGGTTACCTGTTCGATGGTTTGACCTAGTTGAATGGTGACGGTCTCCGCCGCTGGTGTGGCAGGCGGTTCATAAACCTCGCCCAACACTTCCTTCTCGGCTACGTTGCCCTCCTGGTCGGTTTGACTCAGGATGGCCTCCGCGTTGGGATCGGGAGGCGGCGCCGAGGCGGCGAAGGGGGCTTGGACCAGGCCGCGAAGTGCACCCGCTGGTGCGGCAGGCAGCCCACCTTGCCCCTGCTTGGATTGCAGTTCGGTGAGCCCCTGATCCACGGTCTCGCGCATGCCGTTATGGATGTTCTGCAGATCCTCGAAGGACATGGACACCACGCTGCCGGTGGGGCAACTCTGGGTTTTGCTGGCCAATACCTGCAGAAAGACCATATTGGAACCGGATGCCTGGGCTCCATTCAGTTGGAGCACATCACCGGGAGTAAGCGAGCACTCTTCGATTCCGGACATCACATCCAGGCTGCTGGACACGACGAAGGTGTGCGGCTTGTTATCGCTGAGCAATCGAGGAAGACCGCTGGCGGCGGGGTCCGGAACATCGCCCCGGGACACGATCTGTCCTTGCTCATTTAGCAGGGATAGCTGGAAGCGAACCTCGTCCGCTATGGCTTGCTTCACCTCATTCGAGAGCGGGATTTGACCCGTATCGCATGGCGGCACGAAGCCGAGCGATTCGTCTTCGGCCGCGGCGGCCCGTTCGCGATAGTCTTGCGCCAGGGCAGCGCCCAGCACATAGTCGGTTAGCCACATTGAGGCGCTCGGATAGGCCGGGAACGGCGTGAAGTATGGTCCGTAATAGCCGTACCATGGGTCGTCCAGCCAACCCCAGTGATAGTAAATCGACCGTGGCCAAGCAGCATAAGCCCAGCCATAAAAGACTGGCGGATAGTAGCGAACCGGAACAAAGACGTTCAGCGCGAAGCCGCGATAATGGTACGGCTCATAGAATCGAACGAAGCGTCCATGGTCGCCGTGAAACTCCCGGGCAAAGTAGTTGTGATTGCGATGGGAGAACGGACGTTGGATATACCCGTGCCCACGGCCTTCGGCCACCACGATGGAGTGATCCGGCCGCTCCCTGAAGACGCGGCGGCCACCCGTTGCGCCGCGAGAGATGGTCAGGCCCCGAGAATGGACATCGCGCACGCTGCCATCGCGACGGAAACGAGCCTCAGCACCCCTGGAACCCTGGAAGTTGCGGACGGATCCGTCGGGCCGCATGGAGTACTCTCCCGTCCTGGAGCGCATTCTCAACGAGCCATCGGGTTGTTTGCGGACATCGCCAGGAGGTAAGTTTCGCCCAGTCATGCTGCGTCCGCCAGGGACGCCACGGGGTCCTTGCCCGGCTACTCCTCGAGGCGGACTTCCACGCGGTGGTTGGCCGGCGACTCCGCGAGAGGGCTGTCCGTATCCCGGCGCAACATGCCGCGGTTGCTCGGCGCCTGGAGTTCCGCGAGGTGGTTGGCCGGCGACTCCGCGGGAGGGCTGTCCATATCCCGGCGCAACACGCCGCGGTTGCTCGGTGCCTGGAGTTCCGCGAGGTGGTTGGCCGGCGACTCCGCGAGAGGGCTGTCCATAGCCCGGCGCAACATGCCGCGGTTGCTCGGTGTTAGGAGTTCCGCGCGGTGGTTGGCCAGCGACTCCGCGAGAGGGCTGTCCATAGCCCGGCGCAACATGCCGCGGTTGCTCGGCGCCGGGAGTTCCGCGCGGCGGTTGTCCGGCGACTCCGCGAGACCGGTCACCAGTCCCAGGCCCGCCCCGGGCGGGATCGCCGCCAACCCTGCGGGGTGGTTGATTCGCGTTGGGCGAGGAGCGTGGTGGTTGCGCATCTCTCGTAACCGAGCGTGGCGGATTATCGGGAACCGCCCGAGACCTTGGTGCAGGCGTGGCTTGACGCTGGGATGGGGCCGCCTGGCGTTGTGCGGGCGGTGGAGTATTTCGCGCGGGCGGCGCGTTCACCCTCTTGTCCCGGTCTCTTTGTGGTTGGTCGTCGGCGCTCGGACCCGCAACGGACGTACATAGCAATAATCCCGAGAAGGCCCCGGCCCAAGTAAGTAAGGCGATCTTACGAGTAAGTGTGAGTTTCATAAGATGATCCATTTCCACCGCATCTGGTCTGCGATTAGTAACTCAAGATTCGATCTTCCGGCCGCGATGCCGCTAACGATAGCGGAATCCGCGATCATATCCCTCGCGAAGAGCCCGCAACCGGCCTATGTCATTCATCAGAGTGTCGCGGTCGCGAGGCCGCAGACGATTGCGGTCGACAACACCGCGCAGGCTGACGATGATGTCGTCCAGATCGGAGCGATCGAAGACTCCCCGCTCCCAATGAGCCTGGAATTCGGCGATTCTCGCTTGAACGCGGTTGAATCGGCGCATCTCCGCTTCCGAAAGGTAGTTCATGTTGCTCGCGGCCCGGTTGAGATCGGCACGGACGCGATCCAGCGGCCCCCGGCCGTAGGTGCGATACGGATCGTCGCGATAACGGTCCCGGTACTGCGCGTTGGCGCTGCATGCAAGTAACAGGAAGGTTGCTGCTGCAAGAGACTTATGAAGAAGGCTGCGCATAACTTTCCGTCCTTTCCACCGTGCCTGGCCAGAATCAAAGAGCTTCGGGCAAGCCAGAAGCACGTCGTAGAGGAGCCTCAGGAAGAGGCAGTTACCGATCGGAACCGGCGAGAAACCGCAGTGGCTTCCGAGGGGCATCCCTTCTCCTGGCCAATTTTACGAACCAGGGCGACGTCCGTACGTGCGAACGTTGCTGCATCGCGAATCCCGGGGCTCCTCCTATCCCTGGGATTCACGACTTAGCAGAGCAAGTCCCCACTTACGTGTGCAAAGGCCGTGCCGAAAGATAAGTCATTGAATAGAAGAGACCCGACGAAAGTCCCGGTTGTGTTTGCGTGGCTACACACAGCTTCTTAAGCAATACGCCCCACTCCTTCACGCACCTGGAACCGTCATGGAAGCCTCTCTTGCTCGCAACCTCAAGGTACAGTTAGGGATTCGATCAATGGATACGGGACTGCTCTCCTTCCGGTGACGGCAAGTGTGTTCTGCCGTTCCGCGCGTTTGCTCCGTATTCAAACGCACGGTCCAACCTTACGGAAATTGGAGGATCTATGAATATCTATCGGAGCGTTGCATTTTACGCGATCCTGGGATTCCTGCTGGCCGCATGCCTGGTAGTCTCGCCACCCATGAGAGCGGCGGACAGGCCGGCCCTGGACTCGGATGAAATCACCAAACTGCTGGCCGAAGCCAAGACGGAGGCATTCGATTTGAAGAACGACGCCGAGAAACTGGAGTCGTTCACGCGGTCCAAAGTGAGTTGGGAAAACCACGGCGCCGTGATCGAGCAAATGAAAGAGCATGTCAACGCCGTGGGACGATTGCTGGCGAAAATGAACGACACGCGGATCGCTGGCTCTCCCTGGCAGCAACAAGCCATCGAGCAAGTCACGCCGGTGTTGAAGGAACTGGCCGCGAATACCACCGCCGCCATTGAACACCTGAACGAGAACAAAGGGCGGCTGCACACGCCGGAGTACAAGGAGTTGCTGACCGTCAATTACGACCTAGCCACGGAGCTGTCGGCATTGGTCACGGATTTCGTGGACTACGGAAAGACCAAAGCGAAGTACGAGAGGCTGACCAACAAGCTGGAAGTGGAGCACCGCTGAAGAGCGCTGCTAGAGGCAAAGACCGCTTCCTGACGGGCGCGGCTCGGTAGCACGGGCGCGGCTCGGTAGCGCGGGCGCGGCTCGGCACAACGCACTGCGTCAGCCGCGCCGCCCACACTTCACTTCACATGGCACTTGGTGCAGTTGCCTTTGCTCTCGAAGGCCTTTGCACCCGGGTAGTGACAGGATCCGCAGGAGGTCTTGGCAGCTTCCGCCGTCTTGTGCATAGCGGCCTTATAGGCCAGCGGAGCTGTGGCCGATTTCTGGAACACCTTGTCATGGCAGACCGTGCAATCGTTGTTCACGCGCTTGGTGTGTGCCGCGTGATCGAAGGTCACCTTGCCCGGTTTGGCTTGGAAGGTCAGTTTGTCTTCAGGCTTCTTGTCATCCGCAAATGCTCCGGGCCCCGATAAAAGGCAAAAACAGAGGGCGGCCGAGCATGCGGCCAGGTATCGAAAAATAGTCATGATTTGTATTTCTCCTTTACTCGTAAAGCTTCGAACGATGAGATGATGTCCAGCAGTTCGGAGGTGATGGACGCCTGCCGGAACTGCCGGGATTCCGCGGTCAGGGTGTGCAAACGGTCGTCGATGTTTCGCTCGGCCACCTGCATGGAGGCCAGCCGGCTGGCATTCTCGCTGGCCAGGGAATCGGCAAAAGCCCGGTACAGCGAAACAAACAAATATTCCCGGATCAGCGACCGGAACAGCCGGGTCTCCTCCATGGTGAACATGGGGATCACTTTCGACGGCCAGGTTCTGGCTTGCAATCCATGGATCCACTCGCTGTCCACCGGCAGCAGGCGCACGCCGCGGATGCGATACCACGCGCCCGATACGGGGCGGGCATAGAACAGCACCACAAGTTCCACGCCGCGATTAAAATGCCACTCCTCGATCGTGTGCAGCACCTCTTCCACACCGGCGGTGATTCCGGGAACCGAGCCTGGAACCTGCACCGAGCCTTCCACCTTCCGCCCCAGGCTCTCCAGTTGGGACGCCGCCCGGATGCCCACTGCCAAGGTGACTTGGCTTTCGCGCCGAACGGCCAGTTTCTCCAGGGCCCGCGACGCGTGCGAAACTACCTGATCGTTCAATTGCCCGCACATCCCCTGATCCGATCCGAATACGATGGCTCCCAGCTTGCTTCCGGGCGCATATTTGGGAGGCAAGGCATGGGAGGGAAGCCGCTGCAGTGCAATCTGCAATCCCATCTCGACGGTGCGGTTGTATTCAGCGACAGCGCGGGCGGCGCGCTCATACTGCCGGATATTTACGCCGGCCAGCGCCTTCATGGTCTTCACCACCGATTGCAGTTCTTCAGTGACGGCGATGCTGCGTCTTAGTGATTCGCTGTTTTCCACGCAATCGCTTCCTGGGCGAGCTTCACCAGCGCTTGGCGATCGGAATCGCTGAGTTTCTTGCCCGCCTCGATGGATTCTTGAACCAGCGGCAACTTTTCGGACAACATGCTTCGAATCCGCCCGGACGCTTCCACGATCCGGTCGGAAGCCAGCGTATCGAACAGGCCCGCGGTGGCCGCCACCAGCACGGCGACTTGTTCGGAGGCGGCGAGAGGATCGAACTGCGGTTGTTTCAATGCTTCGCGCACCGCCCGGCCACGCGCCAGGGTCTCGCGAGTGCGTTCGTCCAGCCGCGAGCCGAATCTGGAAAACACCTCCAATTCTTCGAACTGCGAATAGAACAGACGCAGGTCGCCGGCTACAGCCCGGTAGGCCGGCAGTTGCGCTTTGCCGCCCACGCGCGATACCGACTTACCGACATCCACCGCCGGCAAAACGCCTTTTTGAAACAACTCGGGCGTGAGATAGATCTGCCCGTCGGTGATGGAGATCAGGTTGGTCGGAATATAGGCGGAGATATTCTGCTCTTCGGTTTCGACGATGGGCAAGGCCGTCAACGAACCGCCGCCCAATTCCTGGCGAAGGTGCGTGGATCGCTCCAGCAGGCGCGAATGGATGTAGAAAATATCGCCGGGAAAGCTCTCCCGGCCGGGTGGACGGCGCAGCAGCAGCGAGAGCTCGCGATAGGCTCGCGCGTGACAGCTCAAATCGTCAAGCACCACCAGCACATCCCGGCCCTGACGCATGAAGTACTCGCCCATCGACATGGCGGCGTAGGGCGCCACGAACTGGAGACCGGGCGTGGAGTCTCCGGAAGCGACCACCACAGTCGTGTAAGCCAGGGCATCGCGGCGGCGCAAATCCGCGATCACGTTGGCCACCGACGAGCTGCGCTGCCCGATGGCACAGTAGATGCAAATAATCCCTTTGCCTTTCTGGTTGAGAATGCAATCCACCGCGATTCCGGTTTTGCCGGTCTGGCGATCGCCCAGAATCAACTCGCGCTGCCCGCGCCCTACCGGAATCAGCGCGTCCACCACCTTAGTGCCGGTCTGCAGCGGCGCGGTCACTGGAGCGCGGTCCATCACCGGCGGGGCGGCGCACTCGATGGGCGCGCGCAATTGCGTTTTCACGGCGCCCGCATTGTCCAGCGGACGGCCCACCGCATCCACCACCCGCCCCAGCAATGCCTCGCCTACCGGGACATCCAACACGCGATCCGTCCGCCAGACTTCGGCGCCGGATTCCACGCCGGTGCAATCGTCCAGCAACACCACGCCCACCTCGTCGGGATCGAGATTGAATGCCATGCCCAGTAAGTCGCCCGCAAATCGCACCAGCTCTTCCGACTTGACGCCGGGCAGTCCATGCACGCGCGCGATCCCCTGGCCAACGAAGCTCACCACGCCGTATTCCCGCAGCTCCAGCCGGCCGGTGGCATCGCGGGATACACGCTCCACCGTTTCCAGCGTATCGTCGAGCACGCTATGCAAGAGGCTTCGTTGGTCCAGCATGATTTCCTAACTCACCACCACTTCGGCGTGACGTTCCAGCGCCTGCTTCAGGTTCTCCTCCAGATTGTCCATATAGCTGGTGGCGCTCCAGCCGATTCTTCTTCCGTTGCCGCGCACCTCGATGCCCCAAGCCAAGCTGGGAGCGCGGGTGAACTGCAGCGTCACTCGCGCGGGCAAGCGATCCTGGAATGCATTCCGGATACGCTGCCGCGTCTCCTCCGGCAGCTCGATGGCGGTCAACACGGTCACGCTTTCGCCAGCCAACTCGAGCAATTCGGCAGGATCCAGCGCGGCAAGTTTTTCCAAAAATACTTCGATGGCGCAGTGCTGTACGTCCGCGCAAGCGAGATCCGAGAGCGCGCGTTGTGTCACGGCCAACATCTCTGTGGCGCACCGCTGGCGTAGCTCGGTGAGGAATGCGGCGCGGTCGCGATCCAGGTCTTCGTTCCACTTCGCTTCCAGCCGCCGGACTTCGTCGCGAGCCTGCTGGATCATGCCGTGGCGGCACTGGTCGGCCTCCCGTTGCGCCACGGCCAGCATCTGCGCGGCGGTCTGGTCCAGTTCCAGTTTTCTAGCGGTGGCGTGTTCCATTTGTTGTTCCGCTTCTTTCTTCGTCGCGGCTGCTTCGCTGAGGCTGTTCTCAATCCGCTTCTCGCGTTCGTCCACGGCTTTCACCAGCCGTCCCCACAGGAAATGTTTCAGCAGGGCTACCAATACCGCGAAGTTGACGATCTGAGCGACGACAGTGAACCAGTCAATCAACACGGCTCTAGCCTCCACCCTTTGCCACCACGTGATTCCAGAACGGATTGGTGAAAATCAGAATGATGGAAATGACGAAACAATAAATAGCGATGGATTCCACCATGGCCAGCCCGATAAAGAGCGTCCGGCTGATGGTGCCCGCTTCATCCGGCTGCTGGGCGATAGATGCCAGCGCCTGCACGATGGCTTTCGCCTCGCCCAGGGCGGGCGCGATGGACCCGAGTGCCATACATAAGGTGGCGGCCGCGATTGATGTAATGCCGATCAGGGTTGTGTTATCCATGAAGTCTCATCCTTCTCTCAGACGAACCCACAGGCTAAAGCCTGTACTACCTGGCAACAACTGGACAGTGCCGGGTAGCACAGGCTTCAGCCTGTGTAAGACGTTTGGTGTTTGCGGGACCGGCTGCATCATCCGGCTCCTTTCCGCTGCTGCTGGGATTGCACCGCCGCGGCGATGTAAACCATCGCCAGAATCGAAAAGATATAAGCCTGGATCATGCCGGTCAGCAGGCCCAGCACCTGCAGCACGATCGGGACAAACAGCGGTGCGATGGCCAGCAGCACTCCGACAATCATCGCCTCGCTCATGATGTTTCCGAACAGGCGGACCGCCAGCGCCACGTTGCGCGTCGTCTCGCTCAGCAGGTGGAACGGCAGCATGATCACGGACGGACGGATGTAGTGCCGGATGTAGCCTGCCAGACCTTGGCTGCGGATGCCAAACACCGGCACCGCCACGCCCACCGAGATAGCCAGGGCCGCCGTGGTGGAGAGCGATCCGGTGGGCGAATGCCAGTACGGCAGGATATGCAGCACGTTCGACACGGCGATGTATAGGAACAGCGTCCCCACGAATGGCAGATAGGTATCGCCGCCTACCGGGCACACCTCGCGGATCTGGCCGCGAATCACTTCGACGATCGCCTCCAGCGCATTCTGCCAACGCGAGCGCGGCTCATCGGAATAAACCAGGCGTCTGGTGATCAGCCAGGACACCAACGTCAGTAGGAGCATCACCGCCCAGGTGTAGAGGATGGTGCCATTCAGGGTGAACCACAGCCAGCGGCAGACGATCATGTGGTCGGGCGTTATGTGCATTTGGGTTTCGCCTCCACGCCCGGCAAGAACTTCACCACGGCAAACCGTCCGGCGGTGAATCCGATCAAGCACCACAGTGCATAGTCCCAGCGCCCCGCCATCAGGAGCAGGAAGCCGCCGAGCACCAGCAGCGTCCGCATCCAAAAACTGCCCAGCGTAAGCAACGCGGGATGCCGCGCCACGGGAAGGCGGCGCACGGTGAGCCACAATCCACCGTAAAAGAAGACGCCCAGGGCAAGTCCGGCCAGCACTCGAATCAGGATGAAAACGGCGTTCATGATGGATGCCCTTTCACGCGCACCCAGGCGTTGGCGCAACCTAGCGCCAATCCGCCGATCAGCAACATCAGCGCCCAGGAAAAACGGCTGGGCCAGTGATGATCGATCCACAGCCCCACCGCGACGCCCACCAGCGTCGGCACCGACACCGACCATCCCACCGCACCCAGCAGCGCCAGCGAACTCAACACATTGTTCGTACGGCCGCGCGCGCGGATCATTCGCTCCTGTTTGGACCCGACTTCACGCAGCATACGCTCTGCTCCACGGGAAAGCTTCGGTGGCGATGTGGAATCTGATTCAGGCATTTTTTTCCACCTCCAGCAAATGGCGCACCAGGTCGGTTTCCAGCTTTGCCTCCAAGGCTCGCGCTTTCCTTTCCTGCTCTTCGCGCGTGCGAAATTGCGTTTCGACGTCGGTTTTCAACTGCTCCAGGTTCGCGCCCCGGAATGCATGCCGAGTGGAAATTCTCACGTCAGGCCCGCACTTCACTACAATTCCGTGGTCCACTGCCAGGTACTCTTCCGGCTTTCCCGGCCGCTGAAAAGTCAAGACGCCCGGCACCAGCGAGGTCACGAAATCGACATGCTTGGGGAGCATTCCGAACCAGCCGTTTTCGGCTTCGGCCTTGATGCGGATCACCTGCTCTTCCAGCAACACTTCGGCGGGCAGCCACACGGTGAGTTTCATTTTGTTTTCGCCTCGTCGATGGACCCGATCATGTACAGCGCCTGTTCGGGAAGGTTGGCGAATTCGTCGTTCAAAATCCGCTCGCACCCGCTCAGCGTGTCCTCCAGCTTCACCAGCTTGCCGGGCTGGCTGGTGAACTGTTCGGTGACGAAAAACGGCTGCGTAAGAAAACGCTCCAGTCTACGCGCGCGGTGCACCGTGTGGCGATCTTCCTGCGAAAGCTCCTCCAGCCCCAGCATGGCGATGATATCTTTCAGCTCGTCATAACCGGACAGCGTCTTGCGAATCTCCTGCGCGATCCGGTAATGCCGCAATCCGACAATCTGGGGCGTCACCATCTTGGAGCCCGAACGCAGCGGATCGATGGCGGGATACAGCCCTTCGCTGGCCCGCTTGCGCGACAACACAATCGAAGCGGAAAGATGGCCAAAGGTGTGCACGGCGGACGGATCGCCAAAATCGTCGGCGGGAACGTACACGGCCTGCACGGAGGTGATGGCGCCAGTAGCGGTGTTGCAGATACGTTCTTCGAGATCGGCCAGCTCTGTTCCGAGCGTCGGCTGATAACCCAGCCGCGACGGCAACTGTCCCATCAAGCCCGACACTTCAGAGCCGGCCTGGATGAAACGGAAAATATTATCGATCAGCAACAGCACATCCTGCCGCGCGTCGTCGCGGAAATACTCGGCCATGGTGAGCGCCGCGTGCCCGACGCAAAAACGCGCTCCGGGCGGTTCGTTCATCTGGCCGAACACCAGGACGCTCCTGTCCAGTACGCCGGCAGCCTGAATCTCGCGGTACAACTCCTCGCCCTCGCGGCAACGCTCTCCGATGCCGCAAAATACGCTCACGCCGCTGTAGTGCCCGATGGTGTTGTGGATCAGCTCCATGATCAGCACCGTCTTGCCGACGCCGGCGCCGCCAAATAAACCGCTCTTGCCTCCGCGCTCGAGAGGCGCCAGCAGATCAATGGCTTTGATTCCGGTGACGAATACTTCGGACGTGGTAGCACGGCGCATGAGCGGCACCGGGAGTGCATGAATGGAGCGGCGTTCACCTTCTGCGATTGGCTCGCCGCGGTCGATGGTGTCGCCGAATACGTTGAAGACCCGGCCCAGCACGCGCTCGCCCACCGGAACGCGCAAGGTCTGCCGCGTATCGACGATTGGAGATCCGCGGGAAAGGCCGCGCGTGGAAGTCAGAGCCACACCGCGGACGGTGTTGGCGTCGAGATGCGAGGCGACCTCGATGACGATTTCCTGCTCGGGACCCGCTTTCAGGACATGGTAAATGGATGGGATACGGTCCGGGAAACAGGCATCTACCACGCTGCCGCGAACGGCTGTCACTAGGCCTTGGTTGATGGCAAGGCCGTTGGCGGCACTACGGTTGTTTGCAAGAACGGTCACGAGCGCACACACGGATCAGCCGACGCGGTCTGCGCCAGCGACAGTGCTCGCGAGGGCTGGAGTCCGCCCTGAGAGAATTACTCGCAACCCGCCTGCCAATCGGACGGATCATCGCGATTAGTGCCACCCACTCGGTCAAACTGTGGGTTTTTATGCGAGGTGCGAAGTTTAACGCAGTGGTTTGAGTGCCTTAACGCCATTGACAGCGTGAGATCGCCCCTCAATATAGCAACCAGACAGTGAGTCAGTGGGCCGTTATATGCTAGGGATTGTCCGAGGGAGGTGGATGACCAATAATCCGCACTCTACGTGTGTTTCGCGCCAACGATTCGCGGCCCTAATCTGGTTGATTACCGCGATCTGCATTATGGCTCCGTCCGCGCGAGCACAATTGGGCGCCAGCGCTCAATTATCCGGTGTGGTCACGGATCCGTCGGGCGGCCGGGTACAGAATCAGACCATAACGCTCCGAAGCAAGGAAACGGGTCAGACCAGGACAACCCAAACGGGGGGCGATGGGTACTACATGTTTGCGGACCTGGTGCCGGGGATATACGAAGTCTCCGGCGAGACGACTGGATTCAGCCCCATCCACGTACCCAAACTGGAACTCGTGGTGGGCCAGCAAGCGAGGCTGGACATTCAACTTCAATTGGCGGAGTTGAAGCAAGCGGACACCGTGACCGCCGAACCAGAGTTGTTCGAGCCCACGCGCACCGAGCTCAGCCAAGTGATTGAGGAGCGGCGCGTGGAAAACCTACCGATCAACGGGCGCCAGTTCCTGGACCTGGTTCTGCTCACGCCGAATGTGCACGCCGGCCGCAGCAACATCGCCAACCCGGCCACACCCGGCGAGCCGAAACAGGTTGACCTTTCTTTCGCGGGGCTGCACGAATCGACAACGTTGATCCTGGTGGATGGCGCAAACAACATGAACCGTGTGTTCGCGAGATCTCGATCCACGCCCTCGCAAGAAGCTGTCCGTGAGTTTCGCGTGCTGAGCGAAAGCTACGCCGCCGATCTGGGTCCGGCCGCGGCGGGCGTGGTCAGCATCGTTACGAAATCGGGCACCAACGATTGGCACGGCTCGCTGTACGAATATTTTCGGAATAACGCTCTGGATGCGTCCAACATTTTGGCGCCTGCCGGATTCGACGAGTTGCGGCAAAATCAGTTCGGCGCGACGCTGGGTGGCCCCCTGGTGCGCAACAAGCTGTTTGCATTCGGCAGCTACGAAGGGCAACGGCGCAGAGAGTCTCCGTTTTACTCTTCGGTACTGCTCAATAATCTGGATGCAATCAACCGGCAAAAGACCGCACTGGGATTGCCTCCGGAGGTGCTGGCCGGCAAGCTGCGCGTTCTGGATTACGACACCGCCTTAGTGCGCGTGGACTACCAGCAGACCAGCGCTACGGAGTGGAACTTCACCTACCGCTTCCGCCAGGATCGCGAGCGAAATCTTCCAGCGGCGACCAATCAATTGAGCGCGCCTTCCAACTTCCGGGATGCACATATCGACGATCACGCGCTTACGGCCAACGTCTTGTCCACCTTTACGCCGCACCTGCTGAATCAGGGACTATTGCAGTTTGCGCATCGCGATTTCGAATTTCCGTCGGTGACCTACGAGCCGCATTTGCAGATCGCCAACACGCTCGACCTCGGCCGCCACTTCAACGCCGTCAATGCAGCGCGGGAAACGCGCTTCGAAGCCGCCGACAGCCTCAGCCTCGCCATGGGAAGGCATACCATTCGCTTAGGCGGCGATATCTCCACGGCGCGCGATCATTTTTTCTACGATCCATTCGATCCCGCTTACGCGGTTTTTCCTAATCTCAACGCGTTTCTTGGAAAGGCGCCGTTCGGCAGTCCCTTCTTCGCGGTGACATTCGGGTTTGCCGAGGGCGCCGATGGCACGCGTCCCGCAGCACCTAAAGGATTCACCGGACCGGCCAACCTGCCTACCTTCGACCGAGTGGTTCGTCCCAGCAATGAGCAAACCAACTACGCGCTGTTTGCGCAAGATCAATGGAGGGCCACGCCAAAACTTTCGATAAACTACGGTCTCCGCTGGGATGTGGATCTGATGCCCAGCCGCTATTTCGAGCACTATTACAAAGCTTTCCAGCCGAGAGCCGGAGTGGCCTATGCGGTTTCGGATCGCGTGACGCTGCGCGCCGGCGCAGGCTACTATCAGGGCCAGGCCTATTCGCTGGTTTATCTGATCGCCATGGTGGCTGGGCTCGACTCCGCGTTCGGGCCGATTCGGCCGGGCGATTACGGAGTGTCACAAAACACGCTGCACAGCCCGTTTTATTCGAATCCCGCGCTGGCTACGCAGGCCCTGATCGGTTTTCTTAGCAGTGGTGTGTATCCCAACCTGAATCCGTCGAACTTTGCTCCGGCCCAGCAGTTTATCTCGACTATTAAGCGGTTCAATCATGGCGGCCCGTACAGTTATCAATGGAACGGTCAGATGGATGTGCGGGTGAGTCGCGATTGGGCGCTATCCGTCATTTATCTCGGAGTGAAGGGGCAGGCGCTGCCCAGCGCTATTGGCGGCAACGTCGCGCCCACCAACCTCACGCTGCCGAATGGAAAAGCGGACTATGCGATTGCTCCTGGGGTGCCTGTCACCCGGACACTGAACCCGCTGATGTCGCCGCTGTCGTTTTTTTTCGACGCCACCGCGCAATCGATTTATCACGCCGGGACGGCTTCGCTCACCAAGAGCTTCTCCAGCTACTATGCGTTGACGGTGAATTACACCCTTTCCAAAGTTATCGACAACAGCAGCGACCCTTCGTTAAACGGCTTTCCGGAGGATCCGTATCGACGGTTCCTGGAGCGCGCCAATTCGAAACAGAACGTGCCACAGCGGTTCACTGGCACCTTCCTGGCGGAGGGCCCGGCCCACGGCTGGCTCCGCGACTTTCGGCTGGCTTTCACTACAGCGGCATCGAGCGGCAACTATTACACCATCTACGCCGGCATGGACGTCAATCACGATGGCAATGCCAATACGGACCGCGTGGGAACATTAGGACGGGAGACTTACCGGGGCGATCCGCTGGTGAATTTCGACCTGCGGCTGGCGCGGCGTATCCGGCTGGGGGAACGGCTGGATGCTGAGGTGATCGCCGAGGCTTTCAACGTCTGCAACACGCTGAACGTTACCGATATCAACACCGTCTATGGCGCGGCAAATTTCATCGGGGCCGTACCCACGCATTTTGGCCAATCCGTTCCGGCTCCATTGCCGAGCTTCGGGGCTATTCGTGCCACCGATCCGCCACGGCAAATCCAGTTGGCCTTGCGGCTGAAGTTTTGATCCATGAACGTCCTCATCGTCTACGCCCATCCTGAGCCGCGATCCTTCAATGGCGCGATGAAAGATCTGGCTGTCGAGGTGCTGCGCGGCGCCGGCCACCAGATCCAGGTCTCCGATCTGTATGTCCTGAACTTTCCACCTGCGGGCGGACCGGGCGATTTCGTTGCGCTGGAGAATCCGGACTTTTTCGGTTACCAGCACGAACAGGTTCATGCCACGTCGGCCGGGCTGTTCGATCCCGCGCTGAAGGCCGAGATGGACAAGCTGCTCTGGGCCGACTTGGTGATATTCCAATTCCCTCTTTGGTGGTTCTCACTCCCGGCGATTCTGAAGGGTTGGGTGGATCGCGTGTTCGCCATGGGCTTCGCCTATGGGTTGCAGCAATCCTACGAGAGCGGCGTATTCCGCGGAAAACGGTCGATGCTGGCATTCACTACTGGTGGTCCCGCGCGCACCTACCAACCGAACGGAAGGAACGGCGGCATGGACGAATTGATCCTGCACATCCAGCGCGGAATGCTGTACTTTGTCGGGATGGAAGTGCTGCCGCCGTTCATTGCGTACGGCGCTTCGCGTTGTACCCCTGAAGAACGGACCGCGTATCTGGAAGCCTACCGTCAGCGGTTGCTGACGCTGGAATCGACAGTTCCGATTTACTCGACATCCTCTAGCTCTGCTGCGGAGCCGCGGTGACCCCAAGCCATCGTGGCGCGATATCCATCTGGATGCAGGCTTTCCGCGCCCGCTCTTTGATCATTTCCTCGGTGTCTGTATTCGCCGGTGGAGCGGTAGCGCTTCATGCCGGATATTTCCGCGTGACGCCTTTTCTTCTGGCATGGCTTGGGGCCATCACCGTTCAGGCCGGCACGAACCTGACCAATGTCTATTACAACTACAAGGCCAGAAGCAGTCCGTCTGCCTCCTTTCAGCCCGATCCGCAGGGATCGAGCGCGGTGATTCAATTGGGCCTGCTTCGGCCCGAGCAAGTGCGCCGCGGCGGCCTGGTGGCATTCGCCGCTGCCATTATCATTGGTGCGCTGCTCACCTGGATGAGTGGCTGGACGATTCTTCTATTGGGCCTCCCCGGTATGGCGGCGGGCTTTTTCTATGCGGCTCCTCCCCTGAAACTCGGCCGCGCGGCGCTAGGCGTCATTACTGTATTCATCTTCATGGGGCCGGTGATGGTGGCCGGGACTTATTACGCCATCACGCTCGCCTTCTCCGGCATTGCGCTACTAGTTTCGATTCCCGTGGGACTGCTGGCCGCCGGCATCATGCATACCAACGATCTGCGCGATTTCGGGAGCGATATCGAACACGGCAAGCACACGCTCTCCACACTACTCGGCCGGCGTGGTGCGAATCTTCTGCTGGCGGCGATGGATGCGATTGCTTATGTGGTGATCATTGCGGCGGTCATCGGTCGAGTTCTGCCCTGGCCCACTCTGCTGGTGCTGGTGAGTCTGCCGCGTGCCGTCTCGCAACTCAAAATGGTGTTCCGCGAGACCGACGTCGGCAAACTCAACCAGGCGTGGGTTCGCGGTATTCAGTTACACCTGGAGTTCGGACTGGCGTTGATCGCCGGCCTCCTGATTTCGCGGCTCTTGCTAAATTAGTTGGGTTCCCATGTTCCGGCTGACGATCTTAACCGGGCGGCGATACATGGCGCGGTGAGACATCGAGGCGTGGCGGAGTGTCCACCTGGATCACCGGCACGTATGATCCGGATACGAATCTGATTTTTTGGGGAACCGGCAATCCCGGGCCCGACCTGAACGGCGACGTGCGCCCCGGCGCCATCTCCGGCCAGGACCCAACAGAAGAGGGCAACGGGACCTGTCCGGGAATGGGCGGCGGGCACAATTGACAGGCCACGGCGTACAGCCCGCGGACCGGCCTTTACTACTTCACTTCCAGGAGTTCGTCGAAGGCCAGTGGTATCAGGCGAGCACCGTGGGCCGGAACGAGCCTGGACGCAGCCGCGTTGTTGCGCTCGATCCAAAAACGGGCAACCTGGCATGGCACTACGCCAGCACACCACCGGTACATCGCCGTCGCCGCCGGCCAGACGATGGTGACATTCGCCCTTCCAAAGTAGAATCAAGTCCCCTGCTATACTTGAATTGCGACCCATGTGTCGCGCCTATGGTAACGGTCCGGCAAGTCACCGCGTTATTCGCTGTCTTTGCCGTTCTGGTGGTCATGACCGTTTCGGTCCTGCCGGGCCACGGTCACGATAGCGACACGGCGCGACCCTGCGACATCTGCCATAGCGGTCATCTGCCCTGCCTGGAATCTTCCGGACAGATTCAGTTTCATACCCAGATGCCGGTTGTCTGGCAGCACACGCCCGAGGACTTCGAACGCTACATCCACCAGGCGTCCATCACCCGGTCGCCGCGCGCGCCCCCTGTTTAGCGTTCCTCGCCGCAGTTATTGAAGACGAAATCCTGATCGTGGTTGGCTTCCGTCTTCTGGTAGAGGCTTGCATCTTCAAGGAAACAAATAGAGGAGTAGTGCATGGGAAAAGTACTCCGAGCTCTCACGCTGGCCTTGGCGGCCGGTGTTTTGGCTTCGTTTTGCGCGTTTGGGCAGGATAATGGCGAGTTATTGGCCCGAATGAAGGCGATGGAGGAGCGAATCAAGTCGCTGGAAGCGGAGGTTCAGGCGCTCAAAGGTCAACAGGCAGTCGCGCCCGGAACCCCGGCGCCGACGGTAGCCGAGCAGGCTCCTCCGCCGCAGCAGCAGCCGGTCAATTTGGGCGGGGCCGGGGGGGCGGCGGCCAAGGCGCTGAATCCGGATATTGCGGTGATTGGCGATTTCCTGGGTGCGGCGGGAAATGGGGCGCACCACGGTACGCCGGCGCTTGAGATGCACGAGAGCGAGTTGGCGCTCCAGGCGATTCTCGATCCATACGCGCGAGCCGATTTCTTCATCAGCTTTGGCGAGCAGGGCGTGAATCTGGAAGAAGGGTATCTCACCTTCCCCGCCCTGCCCGGCGGCGTGCAGTTGCGCGTCGGCAAGATGCGCGCGGCGTTCGGCAAAGTGAATACACTGCATAACCATGTTTTGCCGTGGACCGATCGGCCGCTGGTGACGCAGAATCTGGTCGGCGGTGAGGATGGGATCAACGATGCGGGGCTGGCGCTGAGCCGGATTTTCGCCGGGCCGAAGGGCATCTTTCTGGAAGGCACTGCGCAGCTCTTCCGGGGAGATTCGGGCGACCTGTTCAAGTCGTACCAGCGCAGTGACGTGTCCACGGTGGAACATCTGCGCGGCTACCGCGACCTGAGCGAGTCCACCAACCTGGACGTTGGCGTGTCGTACTCGCGGGGACACTCGACAATCGGGCCGAATGTCGTCGATCAGCTCTACGGCGTCGATGCGACGGTCCGCTGGAAGCCGCTGCGGCGGGCTATCTACCATTCGTTTCTCGGGCGAAGCGAGTTCATCTGGAGCCGCATTGACCAGCCTAACCCGGCGAACACGCTGTTCCAGCGGAATCGGCTGATCACTACGCCGTTCGGATACTACGTGTCAGGCGATTATCAGTTCGCGCGACGCTGGTTTGTCGGCGGCCGTTTCGACCGGGCTGAGCGCTTCAACAACACAGCGTTGCTGCAGGATACGGGAGGATCGCTGGTGCTCACTTATTGGCCCAGCGAGTTCAGCCAGATTCGCGGACAACTGCGGCGCACTCGCTATGGCGAGCGGCTGACCGCCAACGAGTTTCTATTCCAGTTCCAGTTCGCCATTGGTGCGCATGGGGCGCATCCGTTCTAAGGGGAAAGGAATTCAAGAATTCAAGAATTCGAGGAATACAAGGAATCAAGTATGAACATTCAGCGTATTGGTACTTACTTCACGGCGGCGGTTCTTTTGCTTGGAGCCTCCGGCTCCCTGTTTGCCGCTGGGAAGCTCAACGTCGTCACGGCCACGCAGGATCTGGCGGCGATTGGCGGGGAGATCGGCGGGGACAAGGTCGCCATTGAAGCCATCGCCAAGGGCTATCAGGATCCGCACTTCGTGGAGCCCAAGCCGAGCTTTCTGCTGAAGCTGCAGAAGGCGGATTTGCTGGTAGTGGTGGGGCTTCAGCTCGAGATCGGGTGGCTGCCGCCGTTGATTACGCAGAGCGGCAATTCGAAGATCCAGGTGAATAACAACGGCTATCTGGACATGTCGACATTCTGCAAGATTCTGGAGATTCCCACGCAGCAGGTGACGCGCGCCATGGGCGATGTGCATCCGCTGGGGAATCCGCACTACTGGCTGAGCCCGGAGAATGGGCGGCGCATCGCCAAGGCGTTTCAGAACAAGTTTTCCGAAATGCGGCCGGGTGACGCGGCATTCTTCGCCGAGCGCTACGCCGATTTCGACAAGCGGCTCACCGAGGCCGAGAAGCGCTGGGATGCCGCCATGGCCCCTTACAAAGGGCGGAAGGTGGTTACCTATCACCGTTCCTGGCCGAGTTTCTGCGAGCGCTTCGGGTTGGATGTGATCGATTACGTGGAGCCCAAGCCGGGGATTCCGCCCACGCCCAGCCACACGCTGGAGGTGATTAACACCATGAAGCGCGACGGCGTAAAGCTGATTCTGGTGGAGCCGTATTTCGATTTGCGCACGCCCAACTCGATCGCGTCGGCCACGGGTGGCACGGTGGTTCAATTAATGCCGTCGGTGGGCGGGGTGAAAGAAATCACCACTTACTTTCAGTTGTTCGATTACGACATCAAGCTGTTGACCGAAGCCTTCACCAAGGTCAAATAAGGACTCCATGGACACTCTTCACTTTCTACTTCCGCCGTTCATCGCAAGCCTGATCCTGACTGGAATCCACGCGTATCTGGGCGTACACGTGGTGGAGCGTGGCGTAGTCTTCGTGGACCTCGCTCTGGCGCAGATTGCTGCGCTTGGCACCACGGTCGCGGTGTTGTACGGATTCGATCCGCACGGACGCGGGTCGTATTGGACCAGCCTGGCGTTTACTTTTCTAGGCGCGCTGGTGTTCTCCACGATTCGCGCGCAGGCGGCGAGGATTCCGCAGGAGGCGATCATTGGCATCAGCTACGCGGTTGCGTCGGCGGCGGCGATTCTGGCGATGAGCAAGTCCATCGAGCAGACCGAGCATCTCAAGGAGATGCTGGTGGGCAACATCCTGACGGTTTCGTGGAGCGAGGTGCGTTACACGGCGATGATCTACGGAATCATCGGGCTGTTTCACTACATTTTCCGCAAGAAGTTTTTGCTGATTTCGATGGATTCGGAGGCGGCGGAAAAACAGGGGCTCTCGATTCGGTTTTGGGACTTCCTGTTTTACGCTTCGTTCGGTTTCGTGGTGACGTCGTCGGTGGCGATTGCGGGTGTGCTGCTGGTGTTCTGCTACCTGATTGTGCCGTCGGTGGGCGCGATGCTGTATGCCAAACGGATCGGTCCGCGGCTGGCGATCGGGTGGACCATGGGGACGCTGGTATCGGCGCTGGGGGTGTATCTTTCGTTGAAGATCGATTTGCCGACCGGGGCGACGATCGTGTGTACGTTTGGGATCGTGCTGATCCTAATGGCGGCGTTTCGCGGCGTGGTGCGGCGGGCGGTGGGGTAGTCCTGTTATTGGGCATTCGCCAGCCATCTGGCAGAAACGAAGCCTCCGCTTTCTGCGGAGCACACCGACTCGGCAAGCTCGCTCGTCGTTTCAACGAGTTCGCGAGTCTGGCCGGACCGAAGTTACTGAGGTCATTGGAGCCCAAGGCCGCGCGCTAGATCAATCTGCGGAGCTTGAGCTTAACTGTTAGGCGGCGATCGTCTCGCTGAACGGTTAGCTCACACTCGGTCGCGCTCTTGAACATTGCGCGTATCTCCGATAGCGTGAATTGGCCGGCGGCATGACCGTTTACTCCGATCAGTAGATCTCCGGGTCTTAAACCGGACTCGGAAGCCGGAGCATGATCAAGGACAGCCTCGACTCTAAAGGACTTGTTGTTGGCATCGACAGCCACCAGGAGAAGGCCGCTTCGGCTGTATTCGAGTGGCTCGCCAAAGTTGGCGTTCGGTTCCAAAATGATCCTCTTATTGCCGTAGTCCAGGAGGATATTGAACTTCTCTAGAATGGCTGCGCCGATGTTGCCCTGAGCATCGGCGGAGCCAAGAGGCCCCCCTTGCGCTTGTGAAAACACGATCACCGGATCATCTATGACGGAACTACCAAGCTTCAGGCCCTTCACTCGTCCGACCGACCCGGGTATGGCTCCGCCGAAGCCGCGGCCCCCTAGCCACGGCACCACAGGGCGCCCAGATTGTAAGAACTTTTCTCGGTTGACAAAGGGCGAATTCAGGATCACGGCTGCACCGGAGCCAAGATCGAAGACGAAGGTTCCATCGATCGGCGGGCGCCCAGCATCTAAGATCTGCGCTTGCACTTGTGGATGACCGGCAGCGTTGAAGGTGATGGGAAGAATGTCACCATGCCCTTCGTATCGGAATCTGGCTCTGTCATGCAGGGTGAGCGTCCGCTTCACATAGTCGATCTCGACCACGAACTGGCTAATGAAATCAAACCCAAGTGTGCCGGCAAACTCATGGCCCATCCGTCTAGCAAGGTCGTCCAACGGGACTGCAATAAAAAGTGGCTGGCTAAAATCCTTCAGCCCGGGAATGGTGAAGGGACTATTCCTCAGCAAATTTCCCATAATGATATTCGTCCCTGCACCGCCCACCGGGACCGGATCTCCCAGTTGAAGGCCCAAAGACTTCGCGGCCGTCAAGTCTATGACGGCGTACTTATCGCCGGTGTCGAGCAGGAACCAAAGCGATCTTGAATTGACGGAGACCTGGAGAAAGATATTGTTGTTTACCGATTCAAATGGGATGGTTACCGGTTTGTTGTCACTTGCAGCCTCTCCTGCGAGCACGACACCCGGCCACGCCATCAGAAAGGCCATGACGCACAGGATACGAACGGCCACGCGAGTCAACAGTTTCACGGAGCTTGGCATTTTTGTTTCTCCTGGAATGAATGAGAAGGCGGTAGCATGTCCTGGATGTCCTTGGATCTGACATCTTTGTCAAGATACGCGGTAGGGCGCGAAAAGTTACAGGGCAAGTAAGATTGGGGGCTCGGGTGGGTTGTGGTTGTTCAAAACGGCGCGGTGGAACTCACTTGGTCGTGAGGGTCTTTCCCAATATTCTTCAACCAAGGACCTTAGTTCGCACGCGCCCTCGGACAGAAAGGTACAAGGCCCAGAACACCAGAGCTAACGCCAGGATGATCACGACCAGCTCAAGCTGGCCGGGAAAGCGAAGCCAGTGAACCCTCGTGTACCCGTTCCCGATCTCGAAACTGAAGCCCAGGGAAACAGCATTCAAACTGAAGGTGGAAGCAAGCGCGAGCAAGAGTGTCTGCACACGCAAGAGGCGTTTGGTACGTTTTAGGGCTATGCGCTCCAGCTCTAGGTCTGGGGGCATCGCGCGAGTTTCGCTAAGGCCTCGCAGTGGTTCTGCTGCGCGCCTGGATTCTCGTTCAAACGCAGGATCCTGCCGGAAGTATTCCTCAACCAACCGTTTTGTGTCGGAGCTTGCCTCTCCAGAAAAGTAAGCCGGGAGCAGGTCATCGATAACATCTCGCGTAATCTTCATGGGGTTTTCTCCGGTCCATCACTTCGTTGATCTTGGGTCTTGGTCGCTTGCATGATTTTGCACCGCGCACGATGAATCTTTACTTTGACCGCAGCAAGAGATAATCCCAAGGTGTGAGCGATTTCTTCGTAGGGCATGTCTTCTTGCGCTCGCATAAGTAACGCTGCACGATCGACTTCAGCGAGTTCCTGGACGATGGTGAGCACAAAGTCCAGCTCAGACCGAATCTCCGCCTGCCGTGCAAGACTGACACCGGCATCCGGCACAGTTTGATCGATAGCTGTGTTGCGGCTCGTTCGGCGCCTGGAGTCATGAAGGAGATTACGTGCGATTGTAAAGAGATATGCCCTGACCGTTTCCTCCCTGACGGGGCCAGGCGCAGTCAGAGCGCGAACGAAAGTCTCTGAAGTAATATCGTCTGCTAACGCTGGATTGCCGCAGAGAAAGAGCAAAAGCCTGCGGACGGATGGAGCGTGTCGCACGTAAAGAGCGTGAAAGTCCGTCATCTGGCGATGCGCTAATTTTGAGGGTACGCCAGATCCGTCCAAAAGTTACAAGGCAGCAGGAAGAACAGTCTTCTTGTTCTGCTGAAAAGTCAATGACGTCTAGACGATCTACTCTTGGCGAGCGACAGGAGGCGTCCCTTCACAAATTCCTGATCTGCTTCGGTAACACGAGTTTGGCGGCATGGATGGGATGTCCATTTGCTGCTAGATGGCTTCCCCAAAACCCTGTTCTGCCCCGCTGGTCCGAGATGGCTTACTTCCAGCCAAAGTATGCATTCGGGAGGGTAGCAGAGCGCTCTTCATCGGATCCGCCCGGCGAGGCGCGGCGGGCGAGGATATAGGCGGCCACCATGGTGATCCCCTGGAGCACTGGCACCAACCAATAAATAAGCCGCGATGTCGGCTTTGGTGGGCCCTCGAGACACAAGCTTGAGCAGTCTTTCAGCGAGAATGCTGGCTACCGAACTGGGTGCGAGTCCATACCAGGCCGGCATCAGACTTCGTCGCACGGCCATCTGGAAGATCGCAGAGCGGCTGGCGCCATCTGCTGTTTCACTACATCTCCGCAAGAAGTTTCTGCTGATTTCGATGGACTCGGAGGCGGCGGAAAAACAGGGGCTCTCCATCCGGTTCTGGGACTTCCTGTTTTACGCGTCGTTCGGTTTCGTGGTGACGTCGTCAGTGGCGATCGCCGGGGCGCTGCTGGTGTTCTGCTACCTGATTGTGCCGTCGGTGGGCGCGATGCTGTATGCCAAGCGGATCGGTCCGCGGCTGGCGATCGGGTGGACCATGGGGACACTGGTGTCGGCTCTGGGCGTGTATCTTTCGTTGAAGATCGATTTGCCGACGGGGGCGACGATCGTGTGCACATTCGGGATCGTGCTGATCCTAATGGCGGCGTTCCGCGGCGTGGTGCGGCGGGCGGTGGGATAGGCCTGGTATTGCGCACTAACATTTAGTCATCTGGACATTACTTCAGAATGGCAAGGCGTCAAGCGAAGCATGAGAGAGGCTGGTGGGACGAGCCGCGTAGTACAAACGGAGCTCTTTTCCCCAAGTCTGTCAAATTGGCTCACCTCAAAGCGCATATACTGGTCGGGACAGCAAGCCGCTTTGGCCCGCGTAGCTGATCCCGGACAACCCAACTTCCGATTGGCGTCATCCGTCCGCGATCCAAATCGGTCACAACCGGCGAACCACTGCCATGCCACCCGCCCCCGTGCGAAAGCGGATTTCGCGTCAGTAATCGGTGCCCCGAGTCGTTGAAAGGTCAAACAGGACTCGAAAGGTCTTGCGGCGATCGGCACTATTCCAGCCGTACGGCGTCCGTGGGGCTCACATTCGAGGCTCGCCATGCGGGGATGAAGGCGGCGACAAGGGCTCCGGCGGCGAGGACCAGGGCGGCGGCGGCAATGGTCGCGGGATCGGTGGCGGTGACGCCGAACAACTGCGACTGGACGAGCTTGCCGAGGGCGGCGACGCAAGGCAGCGCGAGGGCCACACCGGCGGCGATCATGACGACCGCGTCGCGCAGCACGAGGCGAAGGGCCGAGGCGCGAGTAGCCCCGAGCGCGAGGCGGATTCCGATTTCGCGGGTGCGGCGCGTGACCACGAAGGACATTACTCCGTAGAGACCGATCAACGAGAGCGTCAGCGCCAGAGCGCCGAAGCTGCCGGACAGGGCGGCCAGCATCCGCTCGGTGGTGAGCGAGCGGTTGACCTGGTCATCCAGAGTGCGGAACCAGAGGATCGGCAGCCGAGGGTCGTCCTGGCGGAGCAGGCTGCGGATGGAGGGAATGGCCTGTTCGGGAGCGCCGCGAACCTTGATATAGAAGGTAGCGCCGGTGTCGTCGTGCTCAAAGAGCGGAAAGAAGACCTGCTCGGAGTGATCACGGACGCCGCGATAGCTTATGTCGGCGACCACGCCAACGATGGCGCTATTGGGCTTGACGTCCGAGCTACCGCCCCGGGCGATGAGGACGCCGAGGGGATTGCGCCCGGCCAGATAGCGCTTGACGAAGGCCTCATTGACAATGGCGCAACGGGGACCGATCTTGCCTACGGGAAGGGTGTCGCTCTGGTCGAAATCGCGGCCGGCGAGGAGGCGAACGCCGAGGGTCGAGAAGAAACCGGGACTGACAGCGTTGAAGTTGATGGCGCCATCGGTCACGACGCGGCGATCGGTCAGCATCGTCACACTGTTGCTCCAGGCGCCGCCGGTGAGGAAGGCAAATCGGGCAGCGGCGGAGGAACGGGCGGCGGGCAAGGCGCGGACCTGCTGGTCGAGGCGGCGGACCAGGCGCGAGGCGTCGGCATCGGAATAGCCATTCTGCGTCGGAGCGATAGCGAAGGAGAGGAGGCTTGATGTATCGAAGCCGGGCCCTTTGGCCAGCAGACTGGTGAGCGTGCGTAGGAAGAGGGCGGCGCCGATGAGGAGAATGAGGGAGAAGGCCACCTGGAGGGTGACGATGGTCTTGCGGAGGCGGACGCCGCCGAAGCCGGTGCCGCCGCGCTCGCGGAGCGAGTTGATCAGGCTGTCGGCGCCGGCGCGCAGGGCGGGAGCAAGGCCACTCAAGAGGCCGGCGGCCACGCTAACGAAGAAGGCGAAGGTGAGCAGGCGAAAGCTGAGGGTGTCGCGCAGGGCGTTGGCGGCGAGCTCGTGCGGCAGGAACGCGATGAGCCCTCGGATCGCCAGCGGAGCCACGGCCGCGCCAAGCACACCGCCGGTCACCGCAAGGAGCAGGCTATCGGCCAGGAGTTGACGCCCAATGCGGCCTCGGGAAGCGCCGAGAGCGAGGCGAGTGCCGATCTCACGGCCCCGTGCAGAACCGCGGGCGAGAAAGAGGCCGGCAACGTTCAGGCAAGCGAGGCCGAGCAGAACACCGGTAGCGGCGAACAATAGCCAGAGCGGCTGGGCGAGGTTGCGGCGCAGCACCGAATGGCCCTGGGGTGCGGAGGTGAGTTCGAGAGTGGTTGCCAGGTACTCGCGGCGGTGGTCGGCCGAAATCCTCGGGAAGCCGGGGCGAAGCGTGCTGTCCTGGAGCCACGCCTTGAACCACGGCTGCAAACCGGTCTGGGCCTGCGCGAGTGTAACATCCGGACGGAGGCGGGCGAGGATCTGCAGCCAGCGGGTGTGGCCGTTGAGGAGATCCTCATCACCGTTGTCGAAGTTCGCGCCGGCGTACATGGACGTGGGCATCCAGAAGGCAGGCACTGCGCCGACGTCGACGCCGTGGAACCCGGCGGCAGCCACGCCGACCACGGTCATGGGGTGATTGCCGATCAGGACCTTGCGGCCGACGATATCGGCAGCGCCGCCGAACTGCGCCTGCCAGAAGTCAAACGAGAGCACCACTACCGGACCAGCGCCGGGCGCGGCATCGTCTGCTGGTTCGATGATGCGGCCGAGCGCGGGGCCGACGCCGAGCACGGAGAAGTAGCTGCCGGAGACAATCTCGGCGGCGACGGGCCTGGGATCGCCGCCGGCTGTGAGGTTGACCTGGATTTCGGCACGGCAGAGGACGCCGTCGAGGAAGCGGGTCTGCTGCTGGAGGTCGCGGCAGATGGGGTAAGGCATCAGGTTAAAGGAGCCGGTGGCGTAGGTGATGAAGTCGTCGCCCTTCCAATCCACCAGAACCAGGCGCTCGGGCTCGCGGACCGGGATCGCGTGCAGGATCACCTGGTCGACGAGAGAGTAGATGGCCGTCGTAGCGCCGATGCCGAGCGCCAGCGACAGCAGTGTCACGGCAGTGAAGCCAGGGCTGCGGAGGAACGATCGGGCAGAGAAACGGAGATCGTAGAGGAAATCGCGGAGCCAGCGGGTGAGCCAGACATCGCGGACTTCCTCGCGCACCCGGGTGAGACCCAACTCGGCGGCGACGCGGCGGCGCGCCTCGGGCTCAGGGATGCCGGACGCGCAGAGGTCGGCGACGCGGCGATCAAAGTGATATTGAAGCTCGTGGTGGAGTTGGCGCTCCAGAGACCCGCGGCGGAACCAGTTGAAGAGCGGCATTACCGGTTGCCCTCCTTGAAGACCAGGTTGACTGCGCCGGAGAGGCGCGCCCAGCTATCCTTTTCGACGACAAGCTGGCGGCGTCCGGCGGGTGTAAGGGAGTAGAATTTGGCCTCCCGTCCGGTCTCCGACTCTTTCCACTCGGCGCGCAGCCACTTTTTCTGCTCCAGGCGATGGAGGGCGGGATAGAGCGAGCCCTGGTTGACCTGGACCACGGAACGCGAGATCTGCTCCAGCCGCTGCGCTATGCCGTACCCATGGGCGGGTTCGAGCGAGAGGATCTGGAGGATTAGCATGTCGAGCGTGCCTTGCGGGATGGGGAAACGCGGAGACGGCATCGATACCTCAAGCTTCTACCGTTGAGCATACATCCAGGATAGGTCGAAGGTCAAGGTATCGGAGCAACCGAGCTGCGAAACAGAGGGGTTTGTGGCCGGTCCCGGGACGCGCCCGCCCTTGTTCTTTGGAAGTTGGGCCGAATGGGCGTGGTGGGAAGATTGGCAAATGAAGCCGGGAACGCTACGGGGCCGGAGCGTTATCCACTCTGACCGGAATCTATCCCAGTTTCTAACGGAAGACTTCGCTGCGTCATTGTGATGTTTGCCGTCAAAGCCGGTCGAACCGCGCTAAGTCTGAGGGCTACTCCAGGCGGATGCGATCGTAGCCGTCATACTTGCTCATATCCGACAGAATCAAGCGGTCGCCGGGCTGCAGGCCTTTCAAGACCTGAATGGAATTCACCGAGCTGGCGCCGAACTGCACCGTTACGCGGTTCGCGTGGATACCGTCCTGTTCCATCTTGAATATCGTGCCCGAGGCGTTTGGTTGGCCAAAGACAGGGCGACCGACATAGACCACGTCCTTCAGAACCCGGACCTGGATGGTGCCATCGATATCTAAGCCAGCGAGCTCCGGCACCGGCGACCGCAGGTCAATGGTTACCGCGACTGTTCCACCGGCAGCGTAGGACTCGATGTGCGACACCGTGCCGGCTATGATGATCCCCCGGCTGGAGACAGTCTCGACTAACGCGGCTTGGCCCACTTGCACGCCGGCGGCCTGGCTTGCAGGGACCTTCAACTCCGCAGTGGCCGGCGAGACGATGGTCCCCAGGGCACGAATCTTGACCGGCAGGTCCCCGTATTTGACTGTATCCAGCCAGATAGCATCACGACTGACTGCAGCTTCCTCGCTGCGTGGCGACTGGGCGCTGGCCCAATGCGTATTCATCGCAAAGCAGGCGAATACCAGAACTAGAGAGATGAGGGCAGGGATCTTAGAAGGAGCTTGCTGGTGTGATGTGCCGGTAAGCCTCCGTATGCGAAACAGCAGCGAGCCGCCCGTGCTGCTCATCGCCAACCCGGGCGCAATAATTCGGAGTCGCTCGAGCTTTGCGAGAGCGCGGGCGTAGCCGATTGCATCGCCGCAAACGCCAACAACCAGGTCGTCACAGCACAGTTCACGCTCGTGGCGGACGCATGACGAAACCCACCAGATCGCTGGATGATAGAAAAGCAGCGTCTCAGTCACGGCCTGAAGGAGATTAACAAGATAATCGTGCCGGCGGATGTGTGCGAGTTCATGCGCTAAAACGGCTTCCAACTGTTCGACGCTGAGGGACAAGAGCGTCGCGGCAGGAAGCAGAATTACGGGCCGCAGCCACCCCACGACACTGGGAGTATCGGTGAGCCGAGAGATCACCACACGCAGCGGGCCGCTGACCCCCATCCGGTCCGCTAAGCGGACGATGGTGTCGATAAGTGGAGCGTCAGCAGCTTCGCCCGAGCGTTGGAGCCTGGCTACATGCCTGGAAATATAAATGAGACGGGCAGCAAAGACCAGGACACCGAGGAACCAGACCGGGAGCGCCCAGGCCTCCACGACCGCCATCCAAGTGGGCAGCAAGGCGGCCGGGGATGGCGCAGCCGGACTGGTGGATTGAAGGATAGCAACGACTGCGTGGGGCATGCCTTCAGCCACGGGCGCTCGATACACGACCCACGCCGTAACCACGGGTGCAAGGGTCATGATGCCCAGCGCGGCGCAACTGACTAAATAGCGGAGTCGCGCCGAGCCGTTTCTCAGAATCGCGAGTGCGACCCACGCCAGCAACGCGATCAGCAGCCCCTGCCACACGAAGTGGAGCAGTGCCGCACTAATTGCATGAGAAATGGCTGTCATTTGGTTTCTCCTTCCATCCGATCTAACAGTTTTTCGATTTCCTCCAGCTCCTCCGGCGATGACTGCCGGCCGGCAAGAGCCTGCAGCACGAGAGCCTTCACCGATCCTCCGAACGCACGTTGCACAAGATCGTGCAGCATTTGACGCTGCGTGTGCTCTCGGCGATAACGGGGGCGGTAGATCTGGGGCCGCTGTTTTTCATCCCGAGTCACGAGGCCTTTGTCAGTCATGATCTGGAGGAGCTTCAGGACTGTGGTGTACCCGGTCGGCTTGATTTCATTGAGCACGCGCTGGATCTCGCGTACCGAGCGAGGTCCGCTTTCCCAAAGGGCCTGCAGAATCTCCAACTCCGCTACGGTCGGTTTGGGCTGCTTGGAAGCCATGACCCATTATTGACGAAGACCTTCGTCATTGTCAACGAAAACTTTCGTCAATGGCGTAACGCGATTAAACCTCGGGTAGGCTATCGCTTACAAAGCGCGGGAGTCCCACCGGTCACTCTGGCGCAAAGTTTTTGACCTATGAAGCAATAAACAGCACCGAGGCCGCTTATTCCTCGCGCAGGGCCTGAATAGGATCCACGCGGGTAGCGCGGAAGGCGGGCGCGAGACAGGCCATTAGCGCTGCGCAGGTCAAAAATGCCGCGACCGCCGCAAAGGTGAGAGGGTCGGAGGGGCTGACGCCGAAAATCAGGTTCTGAACGACACGCCGCAATGCGATTGCGCCGCCTGCGCCCAGCGCCAGGCCCAGCAGCGTTGGCTTCATCCCCTCGGCTACGAGCAGCCAAACGATCCGCCGCCGATCGGCTCCCAACGCGATACGAATGCTCACTTCTCGCATCTGGCGCTTGGCTGAATAAGACAAAACGCTGTAGATGCCAACGGTAGCCAGCAGCAGCGCGAGCCCGGCGAACGCGCTCAGCAGCAGCATGCTGAAGCGGCGCTGGGAAAGGGAGTTGGCAACGACGGATTCCATGGTATTGACGAATCGGAGCGGCTGCTCGCGATCGACGTCGTGTACGGCCGAGGAAATTGCCGCCACGAGATTTTCCGGGGGAGGAACGGTGCGAACCGTCAATGTCAAACCGGTCTGAGCGCTCTGGGCAAACGGGCTGTACACCGTGTCGACCGGAGCCAAATCCACGCCTTGCTGCTTCACATCGGCGACAATACCGACGATCATCCGCGCGATCTTGGGCTCGAACAGCAGTGTGATGTGCTGGCCGATCGGGTCCTGGTTCGGCCACAGATGCTTGGCCATCGAGGAACTGATAAGAGCGACCGGCGTGCGGTCCGCCACGTCGGCGTCCGCGATCTGGCGTCCGCGCTCCAGGCGAATGCGCATGGCGGCGAAATAGCCGGGCGTGATCACGCGTGCCGCCACCGCCGGTTCGTCCGATTTCGCGACGGCCCTGCCTTCGATGGCCACGGTCTGAACCGATCCGCCCTGGAGCGGCAATCCGTCGATTCCACCAGCGGCCGCCACACCCGGCAGCGCGCGGATCTTTTGAAAGACTTGTTCGAAGAACAACCTCGCCTGCACGGGCGAAGCATATTTCGCGCGCGGCAGACTGATGCTCATGGTTTGGACATGGGATGGATCGAATCCCAAATCCGCCGCCTGCAACAGCCACAGACTCCGGATCATCAGTCCGGCGCCCATCAGCAGGATGAGCGACAGCGCGACTTCGGCTACCACCAGGGCGCCACGCATCCGGCCGCCGCCGGAATCGGAGTCCGTCTTGCCCAATCCTTGTTTGAGGGCATGGCTCAAGTCGGTCCTGCCAAATTGAAAGGCCGGCGCCAAACCGGCGACGAGGCCGGTTGCGATCGAGATCCCGAGGGTGAACACCAGGACCCAGCCGTCGAGCGACACCTCGGTTGCGCGCGGAAGTTGCCGCGCGAGGAACGCCAGGATGCCCAAGATAGCGGCTTTGGCAACCAGCAACCCTACCGCCCCTCCGGCTAGCGCAAGCAGCACAGTTTCCGACAGCATCTGCCGAATCGCGCGTGGACGGCTGGCTCCGAGAGCGGCCCGAATCGCCATTTCCTTACGCCTGCCCAGAGTGCGGGCGAGGACCAGATTGGCTACATTCGCGCATGCAATCAGGAGCACGAACACCACTGCTCCCAGTAGGACCAACAGCGCAGGGCGCACACTTCCCACCAGCCGCTCATGCAACGGTATGACGGACGATCCCCAACCCTTGTCTTCCACCGGATATTGCTGTTCCAAGCGGCGCGATATGGTGTCCATCTCGGCCTGGGCCTGCTTCAACGAGACGCCGTTTTTCAATCTTGCAACTACCTGATAGTTGTGATTACCCCGTACCGCGCGTTCCTGCTCAGACCATGCCAGCGGGATCCACGCTTGCGCGGCGGCCGGAGCCCAGGCCGCGACGGTGAACGACGGCGGCATCACCCCCACCACGGTAAAGCTCTTGCCGTCCATCAGGAATTTTTCGCCAATCGCGCTGGGACGCGATCCAAACTGATCCCGCCAGAACGCGTAGCTCAAAACGATCGCATTGCCCCGGCCCGGCAGATCCTCTTCCGGCAGAAACACGCGTCCGAGCTGCGGTTGAACCTTAAGCATGGAGAAAAAACCCGAGCTGACCACGCCGGCGATCACCACTTCCGGCCGATTTGTCCCGTTTCGCGTCAACCCGCGCGTTTGATACGGCGACATCGCCTCGAACACATGGTTCTCCCGCTCCCAGTCCAGATAATTTGCCGGCGACACGGCAAAAACCGGGATGCCTGGAAATGTATCCTGCGGAGGAGTATGCAGTACGCTCAACAACCGCGCGGAATCCTGGAACGGAAGCGGCCGCAATAGCACGGAATTGACGATGCTGAAGATCGCGGTGTTTGCGCCAATGCCGAGAGCGAGCACCAGGATCGCAGCGATCGCGAAGCCCGGGCTCTTCCTTAACGTCCGTACGCCGTACCGTAGATCTTTCCAGAGCATTCCCATAGGGGTTCAACGATGCACGAGGCTGGCCATTCCAAATGTTTGAAATGATGGGTTGTCCTGCCGATCTCTAACTGGCGCGGTGTTCGCTTTCGCGACTCTTCGTCCGTCCGCGGACGGCGAAACCGTTAGGATGCAACGAACATTTGTTTTGCGCCACTTCCTTCCGTCAAATCGCTTGATATGTGAAGAGCTTCTTCCGGGAGGTCCGTAATGGCGGGTTTGGCTCTTGCAGGCCCCAAGCTCAGATGAAATAGACGCCGATACCTTATCGTGTTGTGGTACGCAACGGGGCCGCAGGCGGCGTAGTACGATGGCTAATTAGCATGCCCATCAACTTCTTGCGTTCGCGACGTTACCTTCTCGCATCTATCGCCGCCGTTTGCCTGGCCGGAGCGGCGGAACACTCCGCAGCGCCGAAGTCGAAAACGGCAAAGGCCACTGCCTTGTCTCCGCACGGCAACGCTGATGCGATCACTCAGGATGAGCTCAAGATTTACCTCTATTTCCTCGCATCCGACCAACTCGAAGGCCGTAATCTGCCGTCGCGCGGATACGATACAGCGGCTCTGTACGTCGCCAGCCACTTGGCGGAGTGGGGCCTGAAGCCGGGCGGTAGCACTACGCATACCGTCGGGCCGCTCCAGCCTTACTTCATGCCGATGGCGCTTCTCGCCAAGACCATCATCCCGGCAGAGACCAAAGCGAAGGTCACTCTGCCCGGAAGAGGCCGGTCCGGCGGGCGCGACGCTTCCAGCGGGTCGTCCGATTCGCCTGCCGGGATCCGAACCGTCGAATTCGAATATGGGAAGGACTGGACGATGAATCCAGGCCGCGGCGCCGCGCCTCTGGAACCTGGGGAGCTCAGTGGAAATGTGGTTTTCGCCGGCAATGGCTACACGATTGAGAAAACGAAAACCGATCCCTACGCCGGTCTCGACGTTAAGGGCAAGATCGTGGTTGTAGCAGGGGTGCCTCCGGAGATTGCCGCGCAACAAGCGGCAGCACGCGCAAGGGGGGATCAGCCCGGTGGCGGCGGACGCGGTGCGAATCCCTTCGGTGAGGCGTGCATCGACTACATGACACCGGAACAGGCCGCCGCCAAGAATGGCGCGGTACTGGTCTTGACGCTGGCCAGTTTCCAGGATCTCAGCGGAACCGGGCGCGGAGGAGGACGAGGTGCGGGTAATCTCAACGGCCCGGCTTACCGCGTGCCGAAATTGTCGTCGAACGCGGCCTGCCCGGCCGTACCGGCTGGAACCATCCAGCTCAACATGGCGAACGCGATATTCGAAAGTGAAAAGAAGAGCGCCTCCGAAATCTTCTACGGCGCAGGGTCGGGCGTGAAACAGGAATCGTTCGCATTGAAGGCAGAGAAAAAGATCAGTCTAAAAATCGCAACAAAGAACGAGGACAATCACGGCGAAAATGTGATTGCCATGCTGGAAGGCGGGGATCCCGTGCTCAAGAACGAATACATTGTGCTGAGCGCCCATCTTGATCACATCGGGTTCAGCGCGCCGCTGCCCAACGGCGACAACATCAACAAAGGAGCCGATGACGACGGCTCAGGGTCCGCCGGCTTGCTGGCTATCGCGCATGCCTACGCCGAGGACGCATCGAAGGGCATTCGCCCGCGCCGCAGCATCATCTTTTTGTGGAACGCAGGCGAGGAGAAAGGCTTGTGGGGCTCGCAGTATTTCAATCAATACCCGCCCGTGGACCCGAAAAAGATCGCGGCTAATCTGAACATGGACATGATCGGCCGCACGAAGGGTCCGGGCTTCACGGATCGCGATAAGACGCATGTTCTGGTGAGTCCGGGAGAAGTTCTGCTGGTGGGACCGCAGATCAGCAGCGACGACCTGGAAAAGACCATCGAGACGGTGAACGACGGGTACGAGAAGATGGTCCTCAACCATTTCTACGATGTCACCAAGCCCGATGCCACGCACGATAACCTGGGCCCGCAGCCCAATGGCCAGCGGATCTTCTATCGGAGCGATCACTACAATTTCGCCAAGGTCGGGATTCCGATCGCGTTTTTCACTACGGGACTTCATCCCGACTATCACCGTCCGACCGACACTGCCGACAAGATCGACTACACGGAAATGCAGAAGATTTCGAGAACGGTTGCCGCAGTGGCGTGGCAGCTCGGGAATCAGGACCCGCGCCCGGAGGTGAATTCAAGATTGCCGGAACGCTTGATCAAGGATATGAAGACCGCGAAGGACAACAATTGGGGGCAGATTACGCCCGTGTTGCCGCCGCTGCCCGGCATGCCTTACTGAGGCGCAGAGAACCGGAGGGAACGTGTTCCGAAGTAGCCAGACCGACGTTCTCGGCAGCACTTGCTGGCTCCAGATAAACGCTTAAATACCGGCCAATCTGTTGGGTTTTAGAACAGAGTGGCCGGTATTCGGATGGCGTTGAGCCCTGGATGACGACGTACCCGGAAGGTATTCTCGACTCTGGGGCTGGGTGCACTAAGAATAAGTCCTATTGTGGAACATTGAACCAAGCCGCAGCCGCGTAGAGGCCCTGATGCGTGACAGTATTTAGCAGGGCAATTGCGATGCCGTTCCTCACACAGTAAACAACGATCGGGGACGGGATGCGACACTCACCGGCACTCCTACGCAATTTGTAAAAAGTCGATTCAATACTTCGGCAGTGCTCACGCCCGACCTGTTTCCCCGTCCCTGAAGATCTATGCAGGTGAGCACTCCCGATAGAATGCTCTTGATTATCGGAAGCCATGCTGTAGTTGGAAGGTGCTTGTAGAGGGTCTTTGAGACGGACATGCTCTGGTTGCGCATAGTTGCCGTCCGCGGCCGTTGGTTTCAAATCTCTTTCCTCGCCCGTAATCGGCATCCTCCTTCTGACCAGCTTGCACCGACAGTGCAGCCGTGGCAGCGTTGATTTCGTGTCCGGCAGTTCCGCCTGGGGGAACTGCTCAATCCACTAACAAAGTGACTCCAAGACCCGGCACGAATCGGGAGGATTCATGCGCAAATCCGCGACGCCATACCTTCTCGTCGTATTGACTGTGCTGAACGGCACTTGTCTATCGGCTCAGGTCGCCGTGACGATCGCGTCCAACGTGAACGCGCAGCCCTTTACCGTCACTGGAACCGGTTGTGCTCCCGGCAACTACACCGCTCCGCAGACGCTCCCGTGGACTCCAGGCGCCAGTTGCAGCGTCGCCTTCCCGTCTCCGTACAGCGCGCAGGCTGGTATCCGGTATAACTTCAGCGCATGGCAGGACGCGGACATCTCCAATCCCCGAACGTTCGTTGCTCCCGCTCAGGCCGTTACCCTAACGGCCACCTTCGCGACCCAGTTCTACCTCACGGTTCAAGTCAGTTCACCGCAAGGGGGAACCGCGGCGGGAGAGGGTTGGTACGGCGCGGGCACTGAGGCGACCATCAGCGCCACGCCAGCGACTGGGTATCAGTTCATCAACTGGGCCTTCGACCGTGGCAACCCACCGTTCACGGGCAATCCGGCAACCATCAATATGAACGCTCCCCGGACGGCCGTCGCCAACTTCCGGCCGATCACCACCGCGCCGCCCAACCGCTACACGGTGGTGCCGTTGGCCGCCGGAGCTTACCTCTATGGCCAAAATCAGATGAACGATTTCGGCCAAGTGGTAGGATACTTTGGCTCAGGTGTGTTTCTCTGGACTCCGTCCAGCGCCAACGGGATTCTGGGCATGCCGCAAAGCCTGCCCGGAGCAGCCTGGGATGCCGCCATAAACACGATTGGCGAGATCGCGACTGGTTCGTCCGAGGGATTGACACTTTGGTTGCCCGAGAAACCGAATTCCGCGGCCCTTACGCAAACCGTTCTCTCGCTGGGGCCGGTCTTTGTATCGGCGCTGAATGAATTCGGGCAAGTGGGTGGGCAGTTCAATGGGAAGGCCGGCATCTGGACTCCCGGCAACCCGAATGGAACCACGGGGACGCTGACGTTGAATGACCAGTTCAGGGGCCTGGTGGCCATGAATCGCTTCGGACAGGCGATCACGCACGGCAGTCTTTTCACCCCGTCGAGCGCCAATGGCGTAACCGGAACGTTCACGCCGATTCCCGGACCTCCCGGCGCTACCGGAGCCACACTTGTCGCAATCAACGATAACGGAACAGTTCTGGGGTACAGTTGCCCTTCCAACCCGGGCTTCAGCCAAGGCTTCCTCTGGACACCCGATTCGCCTAATTCGAGTTCAGGGAGTGTCACACCGATTCCCTCGACGCCCGGCACATCCATGTCGCCTACCGCGATGAACGCGCAAGGGGATGTGGTTGGAACGATCGCTTATTCATCCGCGAGCTTTCCATTTGTCAACTATTCGTCTCAGAGCTTTCCATTTCTCTACACCGGCGGCGCTCTCTACGAGTTGAGCGGCGTCGATGTGCTGCTGGCGAGAAGCACTCCGCGCGCGATCAACTCCGCTGGCCAGATCGGCGCAAATGGCGGGCCGCCCTACTACGGGGCCGTGCTCGCAACTCCAAGCCTCACGCCGCCCGCTCCTCCTCCGAATGCCGTTCCCGTCACCATCGCGATTGCAGGCCAGCCATTCACGGTCACGGGAACGGGCTGTAGCGAAGGAAGTTACACGGGCACACCGACCCTGCAATGGACTCCGGGCGCTACTTGTGTGGTGGCCTTCGGGTCGCCCTATTCGACGTCTTTCACGACACGGTACGTTTTCAAGGCTTGGCAGGACGGTGATACTTCCAACCCGCGCACATTCCGGACGCCCTCGCAGGCAGCCAGCTATACGGCCAACTTCGACACGCAGTATCTCGTCACCGGCCATGCCGCGATCCCAGGAACCGGTACCGTGACAGGTGGCGGATGGGTTACCGAAAACGCGGCGGTGACCCTCACCGCCGTTCCCGCGCGCGGCTACATGTTTGTGCGCTGGGGCACCGGAACCGTAGCGACACTGACCATCACGGCCACATACCCTGCCGATCCGGTTGCTGATTTTGATGTTCTGGCGGCGCCAGGCAACTATACCTTTACCCTGATTACTCGGCAGAGTTACGGCGCATATCTGAACGACTATGGGCAAATCGCCGGATTGAATGATGACTTCAACGTGGCGTCGCCATACCTGTGGACTCCCTTGACGCCGAACGGGACACTCGGAAACCTGACGGTGGTGTCGCCTCCGCCCTTGCTCGGCTCATGGAACGTTATCTGGGGGCTCAATAACCAGGGCCAAGTACTCGGTACCACCCAAGCGGCAAACGCGGCGCAGCGGGAAGTATTTCTGTGGACGCCAACATCGCCGAACTCCAGCGACGGAACGGCAGTGGCGATCTCCTCGCTTAATCCCGCTCCGTTTGCGATTCCGGCTCTGAGCAATTATGGGGAAGTCGTAGGGAGCCTAAATGGGAGTTGGGGGATCTGGACTCCTGGCACCGCAAACGGCACTACAGGCACCAATATCGCTAATTCCGCGTTCGCTGGCGCGGTGGGGATCAATAGCTCCGGCCAGATCATCATCAATCGGCCCCAAAGCGATTCCTCGACGCTGCCGGTTCTGTTCAAGCCCTCCAGTCCTCACGCAGGTACCGGAACTTTCACCATCATACCGGGTCTGAGCGGGTATCCATGGACCAAGCTCGTGGCAATCAACGAGAACGGAACGGTCGCCGGCTATAGTTGCACGCCGTCGACGTATTCTCCCAGTTGCACGACGACACAAGGCTTTATTTGGACCCCGGACGCGCCGAACGGAACCACTGGCGCCACGGTTCCGATTCCGCTTTCAGGCGGCGTGCTATCGGTGCAACCAGCCGGCCTCAATAACCTCGGCGACATGGTGGGAACCATTACAAAGCCGAACACGGGCGGGGGTACGCCCATCTACTCGCCGTTTCTTTTTACTAAGGGAGCGCTCTACGACCTTAGGAATTTGAGCGGCGAGCCGCAATACGCATCGGCGGTAGGCATAAACTCTGCCGGCCAGATCGTTTTCAACTCCGGTCAATCCATTTATCTGGCCACTCCAACCCCACCCGCCCCAGCGCCGCCGAAGAATGCCGTACCGGTGACCATCGCGTCCAACACAACGGGGCAGGCTTTCGCCGTAACCGGAACCGGGTGCGCCGCCGGAAGCTATCGAACACCGCAAGTCTTGGAGTGGACGCCCGGGGCTGTTTGTGTGGTGACCTTCCTTTCGCCCTACAGCGATCTTGTTCAGACACGGACTCTTTTCAAAGGCTGGCAGGATGGCAACACCTCGAATCCGAGGACACTGGCAACACCAGCCGCCGCCGCAACCTACACCGCGAACTTCGACACACAGTATTACGCCACGGTGGAGGCCAATCTCCCCGGCGTGGGTCCCATCGGCGGCAGCGGCTGGTACGCCGCGAAAAGCACTGTCGCCCTGGCCGTAACGGAAGTGCCGGGTTACAAGTTTGTAGGTCCGTCCAATCCCCTGATCGTCACCTTGAACTACGTCACCACCGTGATCGCCTACTATGTGCCTGCGGCGAGTGTCGCCCCGGGCAATTACTCCATCACCACCGTCGCCGCCAAGGGTTCCGCCGCCGGGATGAATGAGTTCGGCCAAGTGGCCGGTACAGACGCAGGCGTTCCGTTTCTTTGGACGCCCACCTCGTCCAACGGAACCCTGGGCAGCTTGATCGACCTGGCTGATTTCGCCACGAGTACGACGCCGGTGGGCGGTATTGCGATCAACGATGTGGGGCAGGTGATGGGCCTGGATAACCGTAACAACGCAGGATGGGCCGGTGTCTTTCTCTGGTCGCCCGACAGCCCCAATGAGAGCACCGGCACGCTCAGCGAGTTGCCGCTTTACTTCCTGGAGAACTTCCTCCATGGAAATCCCTCTCTAAACAACTACGGACAGATCGGCGGATTTATCAACGGCCAGGGAGCAATCTGGACGCCTTCTGCTCCGAATGCGGCGAGCGGTGCAATATTTGCTAACCCTGCCTGGACATACCTGAAAGCCATGAACGGTTTCGGCCAAGCCGTCAGTGGTGGTTATTATCCGCTCGATAAGCTCGTTTTGTTCACGCCGTTTACCGCTAATGGCAACACCGGTACGTTTACTCCCCTGCCGGTGGTCGTTTCAACACAACTTGGGGCTTGGGCAGCAGCCGCCGCGATCTCAGAGGACGGGTCGATCGTGGGGCACACCACCTGCGAAGCCGGCGCCGATTGCAGCACCGAAGGATTCCTCTGGAAACCGGCAACTCCACACGGAACCTCAGGCAGCCTAACGCTCATCCCGCCTCTCCCCGGCTTCTCCTCTCTCCGGCCCGCGGCGATCAATTCGAAGGGCGATATCGTGGGCGACATGGCGGGCGTCCCGTTCCTATACACAAACGGCGCGGTTTACGCCTTGGCCGCACTCAGCGATTTCACGGCAGGCGCCTCGCCGGTAGCTATCAATTCCGCCGGACAGATCCTGTTTAACTCAGCCGCCGGTGCTTACCTGGCCACCCTGAACACTCCTCCACCTGCGCCAACGAACGCGGTCCTAGTCACCATTACGGCCAACGCGGCCTTATCCTTCTCCGTCACCGGCGATGGCTGCTCGGCGGGCGTCTACCCGCTACCGCAGACGCTCAAATGGATGCGCGGGGCAACCTGCACTATCGCGTTCCTCTCACCGGACACAGCGCTCAACACCCGTTATGTGTTCAGCGGCTGGCAGGACGGTAACACCTCCGATCCGCGCACTTTCATTGCACCTTCGCAAGCAGCCACGTACACCGCAAGTTTTAAGGCTCAGGTCTACGTTGCTGCATTGGTCCAACCCGCCCGATCCGGAACGGTGACCGGCGCAGGTTGGTACGACCTATCGAGCACCGTCACGCTCAACGCGGTCCCGGCGGACGGGTACGCATTTCTCAAATGGACTTCGTCCTCGGGCTCGTTCACGGACAATCCGCTGACGCTCACTGCCAACATCCCCCAGACGTTCACCGCAATGTTCACTACGGTGACCATTCCGGTGACTGGCAGTTACACGCTCACGTTGATCGCGAAGTCTGGCACCGGAGCCAAACTCAACGATTTCGGTCAAGTGGCTGGCTCTTTCCTGAGTGCCGGAGGATTCCTTTGGACGCCGTCCAGTCCCAACGATGTCCTGGGCAGTGTCGACGCGATCCCAGGCATGGACAGAGCCGTGGGTTTGAATTCGATCGGCGAGGTGGCTGGGTCTAATAATTCGGGCCAGGTGTTGCTGTGGTCGCCGGCCGCTCCGAATACCGGCACAGGCAACACTGTTTCGATCGCCTTGCCATGTTGCGGCTTGGTAACTGCCTTGAACGACTTTGGACAGATTGGCGGGTACTGGGGCGGGGCGGGGTCGATCTGGACGCCGGATCAACCGAATGGCACCACAGGCACCGCGGTTTCGGATGCGCATTTCGCCGCGCTCGTCGCGATGAACAGCTATGGGCAGGCAATCATGAACGGGGGTTCAACGTCCCAAACTTATCCCACGTGGGCGCCTCTGCTGTTTACTCCTTCGACCGCCAACAGCGGCAGCGGAACATTTACGTCCGTGCCCGGTCTTGATGGTTCTACGCAAGTGACGTTGAAGGCCATTGGCCCCGATGGGACAATTCTTGGTTACGGCTGTATGCCGCTGGCCGGTTCATGTTTGAACCAGGGCTTCTTCTGGGTCCCCGACGTGGCGAATTCCAGTACCGGGACCTCCACAGCCATCCCCATGCCGGCCAACATCGCGGCGATGACTCCGGTGGCTATGAATTCCAATCGCGAGGTGATCGGCACGATGCAGGAGGCCTCCGGAGGCATCGTCCCGTTCCTCTACGAGCAAGGTGTGGTCTACGACTTGACGCCGCTGGTCTCATCCATCAGACCCGCGACCCCGGTAGTCATTAACAAGGCTGGGCAAATCCTTTTCAATGGGATGGGCGGCGTGTATCTGGCGACTCCGGTCCGCCCTTGATTCCACGCGAGCAACGATAGCGAGGATGGCGGCACAACCGCACTCAAAACAGAACCCGCGATTCCGCGGAGGGACACAATTGGGCCCTGTTAAGTCACATCGACTCTATCCGGTTAGCCTCAAACAGCCCGCACCGCGCGAACTGCAGGGTGAAGGCATCCTTGTGCTGATGCCCCAGGCACCAGCGTAATCCATCTCTCTCGTTCCAGTATTTCTGCCATGACGGTGTTGGAGATAGCACTAGATCTGCGCGACGCCGACCGCAAGATGTCATGGACGACAGCGGCCTGCGCGCCGCGTTCACACCTGTGGCCGCTTGGCCCGTTCGCGAGGCAGTGCTCCACCTGCGGACGGCTGGATGCAACATCGGGCCTCCAATTGCCGTCAGTGTGTGTATGCGACTAATTGCTTCGTTCACGCTCCTCACCGGAATTGCGACCGCATGGGGCCAGGTTCGACCACACGCCGTAGAAGCCCAGACTCAGTTAACCATCTACAACCAGAACTTCGCGGCCGTTAAGGAAAGGCGCGTTCTAAATCTCAAGAGCGGCTCCAACGAAGTGCGCGTGACGGACATCACTGCGCATCTGGAGCCCGATTCCGTGGTGCTGCGCGATATCCAGCAAGCCGATGCCATTCGGATTCTGGAACAGAATTACGAAAGCGATCCGCTGAGTGAAGGTCTGCTGCTGCAGAAGTCCGAAGGGAAGACCATCGATTTCGAAATCACGATGCCGCAGACTGGCGAGAAGCGGATGGTGAAAGGCCGCATTCTGCGGAGCGGCTATGTCCCGCATCTCGCGGCGATGCAGCGCTACGGCCAGCAGTACGCAGTTTCGCAGGCGGCGTACGCGAATCCGCAAACGGGCGGGGGCCAGCCGATCGTTGAAGTGGAGGGTAAGGTGCAATTCGGGCTGCCCGGCAGGCCGCTATTCGAAGCGCTGGACCCGGCGTCGTTTCTCAAGCCGACGCTGCTGTGGCGGCTCTTCGCGGATCGTGACGGCAGCCACCAGACGGAGTTCTCCTACCTCACCGGCGGAATGCGCTGGGAGGCGACATACAACGCCGTCGCTCCGGAGAAGGGCGACGTGTTCGACCTGATCGGCTGGGTGACGCTGGAGAACATGAGCGGCAAGGATTTCGAGAACGCGTCGATCAAGCTGATGGCAGGCGATGTGGCGCGGGCGCCAAACCAATCTGAGCGACTCCAGGTCTTTACTTCGATGGGCGCCGCCGGTGGAGCGATGCAGCAACCCCAGGTCACCGAGCGGGCCTTCGACGAGTATCATCTGTACACGCTCGCCCGCCCCGCGACCGTGCTCGACCGCGAGATCAAGCAGGTGGAGTTTGTGCGCGCGACGAGCGTGCCGGCAAAGCGGGTCTACGTCTACGACGGGTTCAGAATCGACCCGCAGTTTATCAACAATCAGTTCGCGCTCCGTACGGAGAATTACGGCGTCAGCTCAAACACGAAGGTGTGGGTGATGCTGGAATTCAAGAACTCGGAGGCGGCTCGACTGGGGATGCCGCTGCCAAAAGGCAAGGTGAAGATGTACCGGCGCGACGTGGACGGCCGCAACGAGTTTATCGGTGAGGACCAGATGGACCACACGCCGAAAGACGAGCTTGTCCGTTTGCGGGCCGGCAACGCATTCGACGTCGTCGGTGAGCGGCGTCAGACGAGTTTCACCAGCGACCAGGGCCGCAGGCAGACAACCGAGTCGTTCGAGATCAAGGTTCGGAATCACAAATCGGAGCCCGTCGAAGTTCGCGTGGTAGAACACATGTATCGCTGGCTGCAGTGGGAGGTCCTGCAGAAATCGATGGACTTCGGCAACACGGATGCCCGCACCATCGAGTTTCGTCCGACGGTGCCGGCGAACAGCGAGAGCGTGATTACCTACACGGTCCGGTACACGTGGTAAGGAGACGAACGACGACATGTCGCGGTCTAGAGCACTGATCTTGTGCATCGTTTTCCGCTCCCGTTGCGTGTCTGGTGCCGCCGAATCGTCGATCTCGTTGGCACGCACGACCGTGTCCGCACGGCGCCGGACCGCCGATCGGGTCTATTGGCCTCGACGAAGACTTGCGGCTTCGCGCCGGTCCTCCGCCGCGCCTTTCCTGTCGCCGAGGGACATCCGCGCAAATCCCCGCCCCTCATACGCTCCCCTTAGTTTCGGATTGAGGCGGATGGCTTCATCGAAGTCCTCGATGGCACGTTGGAACTGGCTGCGCTGGTTGTAAAGACGGCCCCGATCGGAGTAAGCAATGGCGGAGGGACGCAAACGGATAGCGTGATTGTAGTCTTCCAGCGCGTTGTCAAGTTTTCCCAATTGAACGTACGCGCGGGCGCGGCCGAGATAACCGCTGGGATTGTTGGGCATCATCTGAATCAGCTTGGTGAAGGCGTTCTCAGCTTGAATCCAATGTTCGTCGCGATTCAGTTGCTGCGCGCGGGCCAGTGGTGAATCGGGCGGAGCGCCGAGGTCCGGAGGTTCGGGCGCGGGCACGGCCGCTTCCTTGTTCGCGGGAACTGGTCTAGCCGGCTGCGTTTTCGGAGTAAGCGGGGGCTCGACGGGAGGGGTGACCGCAGCGGGAACGACCGCCTTTTGCGCTTGATCGCGCCCCGTTTTTTTCTCACGCGGTAATTGCGGGGCGGCAGGGGGCGGAACAGTTTTCGGCGGCGGATTTACGGCGCCATCGGCAGCCGGCTGCTTGGCCACTGTTTGCAGAGGCGAAGAGGTTGGCCGAAACACCCAATAAGCGCCTCCCGCGGCGACGAGCAATAGCGGCACACTCCAAGCCAGCCACCGGAAAATGCTTCGCGCCGGTTTCGCCGAAGTTTGCGCCGGCACGCCGATCCCGCTGAGATTGCGGATGGCGAATGCCAGATCGGAGGCGGTCTGAAACCGGTTCGTTGGATCCTTCTTCAGGCAGCGATCGACGATAAAAGGCAGGCCGGGCGGCAACTCGGCGCTTTGCAGTTGTGGCGGGTCCTCACGGAGAATCGAGCTCATGACATCGGGCGCGGAAGCGCCGGTGAATGCGCTCTTACCTGCTGCCATCTCGTACAGAATGATTCCCAGGCTGAAGATATCGGTCCGTTGGTCGACGTTCTGGGATCGAATTTGCTCCGGCGACATATAACCGATGGTGCCCATGACGGCGCCGGGCATGGTCAGAGTCAAGGCCGATGCCGATCCCGCGCCGGAGAAGAGCTGTTTGGCGAGTCCGAAATCGATAATCTTCACGCGGCCGTCGCGAGTGATCAGGATGTTCTCCGGTTTCAAATCGCGATGAATGATCCCCGCGGCATGGGCGGCCACCAGCCCGTCGGCGATCTGCTGCGCAATCTCCATGAGTCTTCGCGGAGGCATGGAGCCCCGCGAAATAGCCTGGCGCAGGGATTCGCCCTCCACCAGTTCGGTGACGATATAGAGGGAGCCGTTATCCTGCCCGATGTCATAGATGGAAACGATGTTGGGATGATTGAGAGCGCTGGCGGCACGCGCCTCCTGTTCGAAGCGCGCCCGCACGGATTCGTCACGATACAGCTCGGCTGCAAGAACCTTGAGGGCGACTTCGCGGCCCAGCCGCGGATCGGCGGCGCGATAGACTTCGCCCATGCCACCCGCACCGAGGGGTGCGACGATTTCATACGGACCCAGGCGCATGCCGCTGCTCAGAGGCATATCGAGTACGATTCTACCGCGACAGCCGCGCGGCGCTGGGTGTGTACCTTTCGCTGAAGATCGATTTGCCGAGGGGCGACGATCGTGTGTACATTCGGGTTTGTGCTGGTTCTGATGGGTGCAATAGACCTACGAGCATCGCCGCTCCGTCGAATAGGCTACGAGGGTGTCGGCCGCGGACCAGGGGGTCCGCCCCACCAACGGCTCGGAGCCATGCAGACTGCTACTCCTTGAGCGATGGCGGAGCGATGCCGTTCATGCGGGCGTAGCCGATCAGGTGGCCGAGGTGTTCGTTGGCGTGGACTATGATGCGGAGGTAGACGGCATCGGCGGTGCCCTGGCATACGTTGAAGACGTCAATTGTGCGTTGGAGGCCGGCGGGGTCGGCCGCGGCGTGGGCGGACTTGACGGCGTCGAGGGAACGGGTGAGCCATTCGATCACGTCGGCCTTGGCGGTTAGCGTCTGTTCCGGCGCGGCCGGAATTTCCGGGGGCACAGCGGGCCCGACGGTACTGAGCAGGTAGAAGTTGGTGACGAGGATGTGCACGCAGACTTCGCTGATGGAGCGAACGCCGGGAGAGGGTCGCCAGGCGAATTTTTCGGCTGGAATCGCCTCGGCCAGCGTTAGTAATCGGCGCGAGAGGTAGTTCCACTCGCCGTCGAAGCCTTGGAAGATGCCTTCCGGTAGACTCATTGTTCCTCCGGGACAGCGTAGCAGAGTTCAAACCGAGTGTCCCCTGAAAGGCTGGGTGAAAAATCGAACTCCGGACCGCTCCCTCACGGTCACGGCTCGGAATCGGTTGGTGAGTTACGCTGGAATAGAATGTCGCGGCTCGTTGTCATTCTTTGCTTGGCTGGGCTGCCTTTGCTTGCGCAAGCGGCTTGCGAGGGGACGGCTGCTTATTCGCCATGCGAGCTGACGTTTGAACTATCGGCTGCGGATCTGGCCGCGCATCCCAATCCGTATGCGAGTGTGGAACTGCGGGCCGAATTCCGGTCGCCGCGGTTTCATACCTATTTGATGCCGGCGTTCTGGGACGGCGGGCGGCGGATGGTGATTCGGTTTACGCCCACTGAGCCTGGGCAGTGGATTTACCGGACTACGAGCAATATCGCGGCGTTCGATGGGAAGGACGGCTCATTCACGGCGGCGGCTTCCGAATCGCCGGGGTACGTGAAAGTAGCGAACGTGCACCACTGGGCGACAGAGAACAAGCAGCCGCATTTGTGGATGGGTTACATCGCGGACCGGTTCGCGTTCGGGACTGCGCAGGAGTTCGAGCAGAAGCTGGCGGAGGCGGCGGCAAACAAGTTCACGCATTTTCGCGGGTCGATTTTGGGGAATGCGGGGGATCGCGGGCGCGTTTTCTCCGGGGCCGAGAAACCGAATCCGGCGTACTTCGATGAACTGGACCGGCGGGTGTTGGCGATCCACAAGCGCGGGATGACGGCGGATTTGATATTGGCGTCCGATCCGCGGTACGTCACCAGTTTGTTTCCGGACTGGCGGGCGCGCGAGCGGTTTATCCGATATATCGTGGCGCGTTACGCTCCGTTCAATGTGACCTGGCAGGGGCTGGAGGAGTTTGAGGATTTCGCGAACGGGCGGGAACTGCTGAAGGAACTTGGGCTGGATTTGAAGAAGCTGGATCCATACGAGCATCCGCGGTCTTCGAACGCGAAGGCGACGTCGTCGCCGCTGATCGCCGACGGGTGGATGGACTTCATCATCGAGGCGTCGCCGGAGGATGCAATTGGGTCGGTGGAGCATCAGTTGTATCAGGTTCCGTTTGTGGGCGTGACGGATGCGCAGCATTTGTGGAACGCGACGATGGACGGCGAGTATCCGGAGTTTCGCGGGGGCGACGCGGTGCGGGCGAAATACTGGTTCGACTTCATGGCGGATACGCGGCATTGGGAACTGGAGCCGTATTTCGATGTGGACGGGACGCGCGCGGTGGCGCTGGAAGAGATCGAGTATGTGAATTACGTGGAGCATCCGGGGCCGCCGATTGAGGTGTCGGTGGAGAAGCACGGTTACGATGTGTTCTGGTTCAATCCAGCGACGGGCGCGTTTCTGCCGCAGAAGAAATATAGCGGCGAGCATTTCACGGGCGAGGCTCCGGACAAGAGCCGGCCATGGGTGCTGTTGATAGCACGGGAGGGGCGTAAGGAGTCGATGCTGCGGTCGTACAAGTTCGAGTCGCGCGACGTGCCGGTGCAGGAGCTGGAGGTGAGCCCGGCGAAAGTGCCGTATGCGATTGTGGAGCCGGGCGTGGATACGCTGCAAGTGGGAAAACCGACGCAGTTCGCGGCTAAGGTGACGCGGTCGACACGAGCGACGCGGTCGATGACGTATTTGTGGACCGGCGAGGTGGCGGCGGACGGCCGGGGGTGGCGGGTGATTGGAACGGGGTCGCCAGGATCGTTCACGATTCCGGAGTCGATCGCAACGAATTACCCGGCGGTGCTGAGCGTGCATCTGACGGCGTTGAACGCGAATGGGAAGGTGTACTCGACAGATCGCGTGTACCAGCTAAACAAGTGATCCTTTCGATCGACACGACGTCGGAGTTTGGAAGCATCGCGTTGACGGATGGCGCGCGGGTGGTGGAGGAGACGCTGTTGCACTCCCCCGACGGGTTTGGGCACGTTCTTTTTCAAGAGATCGAGCTGTTGCTAGGACGGCATGGAGTGACGGTGGCGCAGATGGATTGTTTTGCGGCGGCGTCGGGACCGGGTTCGTTTACTGGAGTGCGCGTGGGGCTGACGGCGGCGAAGGGGCTGGCGGAGGCTACTGGGCGGAGGGTGGTGGCGGTATCGAATCTGCGGGCGCTGGCGTTTTTTGGGACGGCGCCGCTGCGGGCTACGGTTTTGGATGCGCGGCGGGGCGAGGTTTATGGGGCGGTGTATGACGATCGGTTGGAGGTTGTGTCGCCCGAGGTGGTGATGAAGTTCGCGGAATGGCTGAGGACGTTGCCGGCTAACGGGTTGGAATTTGTTGCTACTGATTTTTCACCGTTTGCTGGTCAGGTGGCGGCGGGGATTCCGGTGGTCTGCGCGGCGCGCGGGATGGCGGGTGCGATTGGGGCGATTGCCTGGCAGGAATTTGCTGCTGGGCTCGCGCGGGATCCGGGGGAGATTGATGCGAATTATGTGCGGCGGTCGGATGCGGAGTTGTTTTGGAGGGAGTGAACCGGTTGTGTCGCTTCCTCGGAAGCGTGAACGAATCGGCACCCACTCCCTCACGGTCGCGGCTCGGTAAACGGTTGCGAATCGATAGAGCTAACCTACCGGTTGAGGCTGCTCCATCTTGGACATGGCGTCTTTCATTCGTTTCTTCATCTCCTCGGGCTTGACGTCCTCTTTGTGCGTGGCCAGAGACCAGGAGTGGCCGAAGGGGTCGGTTAGTTTTCCGTAGCGGTCGCCCCAAAATTGGTCGGCCAGGGGCATCTCGACTCTTGCGCCGGCGGATTTTGCCTGATCGAAGACCCGGTCCACGTTGTCGACGTAGAGGAAAATGCCCACACTGGTGCCATGGAGGGAATGCGGAGAGCGGCAGCCGGCGCCTGACATCTCATCGGCAATCATGATCATCGAGTCGCCGATTTTCAATTCCGCGTGGGCGATCTTGCCCTGGGGGCCGTCCATGCGTACGGTTTCCTTGGCGCCAAAGGCACGCCGGTAAAAGTCGATGGCGCGTGCGGCGTCGTTCACAGTTAGGTACGGTGTTACCGAGTGGTAACCCTGGGGAATCGGTTGTACTGAACCTGGCATCTTTTCACCTCTTTCGCATGGACACGGGAGCGCGGGCGGCGGTTTCAATTTTAATTGTGCGTATAACTTCTGTGTCACAATGCACGCATGAAACCTGGAGATGCAATTGATGTGGAGTCGCTGTTTTCCGTTCGAGGGAAGGTGGCGTTGGTTACGGGAGGGTCGCGTGGGATCGGATTGATGATCGCGCGCGGTTTTCTGGAATCCGGCGCCAAGGTGTATATTTCGTCGCGTAAGAGGGAAGTTTGCGACGCGGTGGCGAGTGAGTTGGCGGCGGTGGGCGAGTGCGTTTCGGTGCCCGCCGATGTTTCCAATCTGGATGGGTGCCGGTTGCTGGCGGGCGAGGTGGCCAAGCGCGAGGAACGGCTACACGTGTTGGTGAATAATGCCGGCGCGGCGTGGGGTGGTCATCTCGCGGAATACACGGAAGCAGGTTGGGACAAGGTGATGGACACCAACGTCAAAGGCGTGTTTTTTCTGACTCGCGAGCTGATGCCGTTGCTGGAGAAGGCTGCTACGGCGGAAGATCCAGCGCGGGTGATCAACGTAGGATCAATCGACGGGATCAAAGCGCCGTTTCTCGAGACGTATGCTTATCCGGCGAGTAAGGCGGCCGTACACCACATGACGCGGGATCTGGCGGTGAAGCTGGCCGGG
>DASQGY010000302.1:0-20386 GCA_035632375.1 Bryobacteraceae bacterium
CGCGGCACGCATGAGTGCGCGCGCTACATCCTACCGATTCCTCGCCGCCGTAATCGACTTCCGAATATACGCCAGCGGCGCCTTGTCGTCGAACCGAACCTGCCCGTCGACAACCGCAATCCCCAGCCGCCGCCACAAGTCGTTCAAATCCGTCCGCACCGGCGTATCCTTCATCTTGCCGTAAAGATCGGCAAGCACTCGATGCCCCGTCGCCTTATCGCCGACCTCCAGCACGTGCTTGATCGGCCACTCCTCAAGAATGTCGCCGCCGCCCTTCAGAATGGCGCGCATCGCATCCTGCAGCCCCAGCCGGTTATGAGTCTCCTCCCGGATTTGGACCTCTGCCAGCAGCCAAAACAACGCCCCGCCCCAATAGGTCAAGCCCCAGCTATGGTTGTTGTCCAGCCCGCCCCGATCGCCCGGCCGCGACAGTCCCTCCGGCATGTACTCCGCCATCTCTCGCCAAACCCGCTCCTGGCTCAGCAGTCCAATCTGACAGCGCGCCACCGGCTCCACATAAGTAGCCATGCCTTCTTCAATCCAGTGATGCTCCCGCTCGTCGCCTTCAATGTCGGGAAACGCCAGGTGCACCAGCTCGTGTGTGAGCATCCAGTCGTTGTCCAGTTGGTGCTGCTGGGTGTGCTCGCCTAGGGAGATGCGCGTAAATCCGCCCCTGGTACCATACGTCACGCCGTTGAAGACGCCGCTGCGCCCAGCCGCGGGCCGGATCAGCAGATGCGCGTGCGGTACCGGGAAATGGCCGAAGTACTCCTGCACCGCGTGGGCCGCATTCGAAACCCAGGCCAGCACCTTCTCCTGCGGCAGATCGATCTTGCCGGGCCCGTAGGTTACCTCAATGGTGACATTGCCCGCCTTCACCTGCGCCGGCGGCAACTGCTCGTCCGCACGCAGAGCGGCTGTCAGGATGCAAATCAGGCAGAGCGATCGCACGTGTACGTATGATGTTCGACGTGGCCCGTTGCGTTACGTCCCGCCGGGAAATTTCTCGCCGCACTTCAGAAGATGTTAAACTTGATTACTGATGACCGCAGACATTGAGCAGGTCACCCGCTTACAATCCCTCGATCAGAAGATTGGTGAGTTGGAGCGGGAAATAGCCACTCTACCGAAACATATCGCCCACATCGAAAAAGCGCTGGATTCGCACCTCCGCCGCCTGGAGGCCGATCGCGCCGCTCTGCTTGCCAATCAGAAGGAGCGCAAGCAGCTCGAAGACGACGTCAAAGTGGAAAACCAGAAGATCTCCAAGCTTCGAGACCAGATGCTGGGCGCCAAGACCAACGAGCAATACCGCGCCTTCCAGCACGAGATCAGCTTCTGCGAAGGCGCCATCCGCAAGGCCGAGGACCGCACTCTGGACCTGATGGCCGAAGCCGAGCCCCTGGACGGCAACGTCAAGAAGGCCGAGGCCGCGCTGAAGGAAGAAAAGCAGCAGGTGGAGGCCGAAAAAGCCCGAGCCCGCGAGCGCACCGCCGCCGACAAAAAGCAGCTCGAACAGGCGCAGGCGGAACGCAAGACTCTGGTGGCCGCGGTAAAGCCGCAGACCTACCGCGACTACGAACGCATCCGCAAGAAATGGCACGGTTCGGCGCTGGCCGAAGCCTCCGGTGGCCGTTGCTCCGGCTGCCAGATCGTACTCCGTCCGCAGTTCTACCAGGACTTGCGAAACAGCGGTGAGCTGATGTTTTGCGAAAGCTGCGGCCGCATCCTCTTCTACAATCCGCCGGTGAGTTTCGAGCACGACATGGCGGCCACTCCCTCCGCGGATTGAAACCCACACCAAACGTCGGTCCTGCGGTGGGGCGGACGCCCTCGTCCGCGCCGGCCCCCCTGGTCCGGCTCTTCCGCCACACCATAGACGCGCGCCGGCAGAGACCGTCCGTCCCGTGCGCTACCATTCTTGTCATGGCCCGCATTCTGCTCGTCCTGCTCCTCGCCACGGCTACGCTCCCGGCGCAAACCATCATCCGACTCGGCACTTTGGTTCCCAGAAACTCGCGCTGGCACGAAATCCTGCTGAACATGGGCGAAGAGTGGAAGAAGGCCTCCGGCGGCAAGGTGGAGCTGAAGATCTACCCCAGCGGTGAGCAGGGCGACGAACCGGAGATGGTCCAGAAGATCAGGATCAAGAAGCTGCAAGCCGTCGCGCTCTCCGGTGCAGGCCTCAGCGGCATCGACGCGGCAGTTTCTGCGCTACAGGTTCCCATGATGCTCAGCTCTTATGAGGAGCTGGATTATGTGCGCGACAAAATCTCCCCGCGACTCGAAAAAGGCTTGGCCGACCGCGGTTTTATCGTCCTGAATTGGGGCGACGCCGGCTGGGTCCACTTCTTCACCAAGCAGCCGGCCATGCACCCCGACGAAATCCGCAGGCTGAAGCTATGCGTTCTGCAAGGTGACAACAGCACATTCCAGTTGTACAAGATCAACGGATTTCATCCCGTGGCGCTGGCGGCCACCGACATCCTGACCGGCCTGCAGACCGGGCTCATCGACGCCTTTCAATCGCCGCCGCTGTTCGCGCTCAGCAACCAGTGGTTCGGCGGCGCCAAGAACATGCTGGACATCAAATTCGCGCAACTGGTCGGCGCGACGCTCATCTCTAAAGACGTGTGGAACAAGATCCCGCCGGACGTGCAGAAGGAGATGCTGGCATCGGCCCGTACCGCCGGCGTCGCACTCCGTGACGAGATTCGCAAAGCGGAATCGAGCTCGATTCCGATGATGCAGCAATTCGGCCTGAACGTGGTGCATGCCGATGCGAAGGCTGAGGGCGAGTGGCGTCAGCTTGCCGAAAGCATCTGGCCGAAACTGCGCGGGACCATGGTGCCGCCAGACCTGTTCGATCAGGTGAAACAGCTTCGCGACGAGTTCCGCAAGAAGCATCCGGCATCCAGCGCCGCGGGAACGAAGTGAGCGTCTCACTTCCTGTCTCCGAGACGCCCGAACGCAGCACTCCCCTTCAGTTATTCGAGGATTTCTTCTCCGTCGCAGCCCTATCGCTGATGACCTTGCTGCCGGTGATCGAGATGGTGTCGCGCCAATTCCGCTGGACCGGGATTCCGGGCTCGGCGGTTGTCGTGCAACAGCTCACGCTGTGGATCGGAATGCTGGGGGGCATGCTGGCCTCGCGATCCGACCGTTTGCTGGGGTTGTCCTCCAGCGCCATGCTTCCGGAATCGTGGCGTGCGCCGGCCAAGCTCCTGTCCGGCGCAGTGCTCGCCGCAGTTTCCACCAGCTTGGCTTGGGCCAGTTACGTGTTCGTGAAATCGGAACGCGATTCCGGAAGCGAACTGCTGCCGGGCGTGCCGAAATGGACCGCGCTGTCCATCATGCTCATCGGTTTCGCGGTCATCGCTCTGCGGGCGGTGTGGCACGCCAGTCCGGGATGGAAAGGCCGGGTTATTGCCGCGCTCGGGCTCGGCTTGCCCGCGTTGTTTGGATTCGTGATTCCCATCGACGCGCCCTACGTGCTTCCGGCGTCGTTAATCGGGTTGTTGATCGTCACCATTCTTGGGCTGCCCATCTTCGCGGTGTTCGGCGGCTTGTCGCTGCTGCTTTTTTGGAACGTCGGGACGCCCGCGGCTTCGGTACCGGTAGAAATGTACCGTCTGGTGGCATCGCCGCTGCTGCCTTCCATCCCGCTATTCACGCTGGCCGGATACTTCATGATCCAGGGCGGCGCCACGCACCGGTTGTTGCGTGTTTTCACAGCACTGTTCAGTTGGATTCCAGGCGGCTTGGCCATCGCCACCGTGGCCATCTGCACCGTGTTCACCTTCGCCGGCTCCGGGCTCACCATTCTGTCCCTGGGTGGATTGCTGGTGCCGATGTTGATCAAGACCCGGTATCCCGAAAAGTTTTCCATCGGCCTGCTTACCGCGTCGGGATCCCTCGGCTTACTGTTCCCCACCAGCGTTCCAGCGATTCTGTACTGCGTATATTCGCGAACGCCACTTCCGAAACTATTCACCGGAGCGATTCTCCCGGAATTGGTGATGGTGGGCTGCGTGGCGGCGGTCGGCGTTTACATGGGCGTGAAGCACAATGTTGTCCGCGAGCCGTTTTCGCCGCGCGAAGCCGCTTCCGCCATCTGGCACGCCAAGTGGGAGTTGATGCTGCCGGTGATCATGGTCGTGGGACTCTTCGGTGGTTTCGGAACGTTGACCGAAGCCGCCGCCTTGACCGCCTTCTGCGCCTTCGGCGTGGAGGTGTTCATCTACCGCGACCTGAAAATCACGCGCGACTACCGGGAAGTATTCATCGAGTGCGCCACCATCGTGGGCGGCATTCTGCTGATCCTGGGCGTAGCGCTGGGATTCACGAATTACCTGATCGACGCCGAGGTTCCCTCCAAACTGATCGCCTGGGTGCAGGCGCACGTGCAGTCGAAATACCTGTTCCTACTCCTGTTGAACGCGGCCCTGCTGGTGGTCGGCGCGCTGATGGACATCTTCGCCGCGATTCTGGTGGTGGTGCCGCTGATCACGCCGCTGGCCGCCGCCTTCGGGATCAACCCGGTGCAGATGGGCGTAATCTTCATCGCCAACCTGGAGCTGGGCTACCTCCACCCGCCAGTGGGAATCAACCTGTTCCTCTCCGCATATCGTTTCAAGAAGCCGATGGGCACCATCATCTGGGCCACGCTGCCGTTCCTCTTCATCCTGATGGGCACAGTCCTGCTGATCACGTACATCCCGTGGTTGACGGAAGCGCCCTTGCAGTGGTTCGGCAAGTAAGGGCGTTATGATGGATTCGCGGACTACTTGCATGTTCGTTCACTGATCGCATGCCTTCCAACGCACTCGACTACATCACGATCAAGGGCTTCAAAAGTATCACTTCAATCGAAAAGCTACCCCTGCGGTCGATCAATGTAGTCATTGGTCCAAACGGATCGGGAAAGTCAAATTTCATTGGTGTATTCGCGTTTCTCCACGCGATCCGTGAGGGGCGGCTGAGAGACTACGTCACGGAGGCTGGAGGAGCCGAAAAGGTCCTACACTTCGGCTCGAAAACTACCCGAGAGATTGAATTACACCTCTCGTTCCAGAACGAAGTGAATCAATATAAGCTCGCACTCTCCCCTACCGGGGACGATGGGCTCTTCCCTTCCTCTGAGATGACCTATTTCTGGAATAGACAGCAGTATCCGAGTGGTCCCTATGGTACTGGCTTGAGCGCCCGCGTGCAAGGACGAGAGGCCGGAATCAGCGATCCCAACTCTGAGCGCATTGCCAAGTGGGTGCGGCATCACCTTGGTCTCTGGCGACTGTATCATTTGCATGACACCAGCTCATCTTCGCCAATGCGTAAAACCGCAAAGGTCGATGACAATCGTTTTCTGCGGCCCGACGGCGCGAATCTACCTGCATTCCTTTACTATCTCCGGGAGAAGCACGAGACTTCGTATAGCTTGATCGTTCGCACTGTACAGAGGGTCGCTCCTTTCTTCGACGATTTCCGATTGGAACCGTTACAGCTCAAACCTGACGACATCAAGTTGGAATGGCGGCATAAGAGGTCGGAACAGTTTTTCGATGCGTCCTCACTATCGGATGGGACGCTCCGATTCATCGCATTGGCAACGTTGTTCCTACAACCGGAGAAACATCGCCCGTCGGTCATTCTCGTGGATGAACCCGAACTCGGGCTGCATCCTTACGCCCTCGAGATGCTGGCAGCACTGGTTCGGCAGGCGTCGGTCACCACTCAAGTTATAGTGTCCACGCAGTCGTCTCTGCTGTTGGATCATTTTGAGCCGGAAGACGTCTTGGTCGCCAATCGCGTGGATGGCGGTACACAGCTCACTCGATTGGAGTCCCCGCTACTCGCCAAGTGGCTCGAGGACTATAGCCTCGGGCAGCTATGGGAAAAGAACGAGTTCGGAGGACGACCGGTTCCGGTCTAACCGTAGTGGCCCGCTTGCTGATTCATGTGGAAGGCCAGACGGAGGAGGACTTCGTGAACGACGTCCTTCGGAACTATCTTGTCGGCCAGGGCTATCATTCCGTTGACGCTCGCCTAGTCGGCAATGCCCGTCTCCGTGAGCGGCGCGGCGGTATTCGGCCGTGGCCCCCGGTGAAGAGAGACATCACGAATCACCTCCGCGAGGACCAGGGCTGCGTCGCGACGACCATGGTCGACTATTACGCCTTGCCTCAGAGTGGTGCTGGAGCGTGGCCTGGTCGAGCACAGTCCAAAGGTCTAAGAACCATCGAGCAAAAAGCTCTGTGCGTTCAAACCGCAGTGCGGGATGATTTGGTGGCTGAAATGGGCAATCGCTTCGACTCCGATCGCTTCGTGCCTTTCGTCGTGATGCACGAGTTCGAGGGCCTACTTTTTAGCGACTGCGTGGCCTTCAGTCACGGCATTGGACGTTCCGATCTGGAACCTCGCTTTCGAATGATCCGGGAACAGTTTGCAACACCGGAAGAAATCAACGACTCACCCGACACTGCACCGTCGAAACGCATTGAGGCTCTCGTGCCAGGTTACGAGAAACCTCTTCTCGGAGTGCTTGCAGTGTTGGAGATAGGACTCCCTGCTATAAGGAAAGAATGCCCGCTTTTCAATGGCTGGCTGAAGAAGCTCGAGTCGCTTGCTCGATAAAATGGGGCCGGAACCTTCAATTGCTCGGACAGACATGGGCCATACACAGACAGCCGGACCGAACGAATGGCACGGGGTTACAATTGTGCTAACATCCCTTCTTGATAACCCACCTGGAGTAAAAACACAGTGAAAGTATACGAAGGATCGGACGTCAGGAACGTTGCGCTGATTGGGCACGGACACTCGGGCAAGACCACGCTCGCGGCTGGATTTCTTTACACCTCGGGCGGCTCGAACCGGCTGGCCCGTGTCGACGAAGGCAACACCGTCACCGATTTCGACGACGACGAGATCCAGCGCAAGCTGAGCATTTCCACCGGCCTTGCCTACGCCGAGTGGGCCAAGAAGAAAATCAACCTCATCGACACCCCCGGGTTCAATATCTTCATCAACGACACCAAGGCCGCCTTGGCCGCCGCCGACACCGCCCTCGTCCTGGTGGATGGCGTGGCCGGCGTCGAGGTGCAGACCGAGAAGGTGTGGAGTTTCGCCGACGAGTTCCAGTTGCCGCGCGCCATCGTCATCAACAAGCTCGACCGCGAGCGTTCCAGCTTCGAGCGCGGGCTCACCAGCGTCCAGGAAATCTTCGGACGGCTGGCCGTTCCCATCCAATTGCCGATCGGCAGCGAAAAGGATTTCAAGGGCGTCGTCGACCTGGTGCGGATGAAAGCTTACACCTACACCAACGACGGCGATGGTAAGGGCAAAGAAGGCGACATCCCCGCCGACATGGCCGATGCGGCGCAGAAGGCGCACGAGGCGCTAGTGGAGATGGTGGCCGAAGGCAACGATGCCCTGATGGAGCAGTTCTTCGACAAGGGCACGCTGGAGCCGGAGCAGATCCAGACCGGCCTGCGGCTGGCGATTAAGGAACGCCGCATCTACCCGGTGCTTTCGGCTTCCGGATTGCACAACGTGGGCGCCGATTTGCTGCTGAACTTCATGGTGGAGAACTTCCCGCCGCCCACTGAGCACGAGCCATTCGCCGGAAAGTTGAACGACCAGGACGTCCAGCGCGCCATAAAGGACAGCGAGCCAGTGTCGGCATTTGTATTTAAGACCGTGGCCGATCCCTTTGCCGGCCGCGTGACTTATTTCAAAGTAATTTCGGGAATCGTGAAGAACGACGCCGGCCTGGTGAACTCGCGAAACGGCACTGCGGAGCGTTTGGCTCACATCGGCTGCCTGATGGGCAAGACTATCCAGCCGATCACCGAGATTCGCGCCGGCGATATCGGCGCGGTGGCGAAACTGAAGGACACTCTGACCAGCGACACGCTCTGCGACAAGAGCTCGCTCATCAGCTATCCGGCCGTGCACCTGCCGGAGCCGTCCATCGCGTTTGCAATTTCAGCCAAGAGCCGGCAGGACGAGGATCGGCTGAGCAACGGCGTTCAGCGAATTTTGGAAGAAGATCAGTCGCTGCGATTCTATCGCGACCCGCAGACCAAGGAGTTTCTGCTGGCCGGCAGCGGGCAGCAGCACGTCGAGGTGATCGTTAGCCGGCTCAAGAAGCGCTACGGCGTCGACGTGGAATTGAAAGCGCCGAAGATCCCCTATCGCGAAACCATCCGCGGCAAGGCCGATGTCCAGGGACGGCATAAGAAGCAAACCGGCGGCCACGGCCAGTTCGGCGATTGCTGGATCAAGATGGAGCCGCTGCCGCGCGGCGGCAAGTTCGAATTTGCCAACGAAGTCTTCGGCGGCGCCATCCCGCGCAACTTCATTCCCGCGGTGGAGAAGGGAATTGTGGAAGCGGCGGCAAACGGATTTCTCGCGGGATTCCCGGTGGTGGATTTCAAGGTGACAGTGTACGATGGCTCCTATCACGACGTCGATTCGTCGGAAATGGCCTTCAAGCTGGCCGCGCGCAAGGCATTCAAAGCGGCGATGCTCGAAGCCAAGCCCGCCATTCTGGAACCGATCATGAACGTCGAAGTGCAGGCGCCAGTGGAATACGCGGGCGACCTGATGGGCGATCTCAACGGCCGCCGCGGCCGCATCCAGGGCATGGACACCAAGGGCAGCACCCAGATCATCAAGGCCCAAGTGCCGATGTCGGAGATGCTCAGCTACCAGAACGATCTGATCTCCATGACCCAGGGCCGCTCCTCGTTCCACATGGAATTCGACCACTACGATTACGTCCCGCAACTGCAGGCGGACAAAATCATTGCCGCAGCCAAGGCGGCCAAGACCGGCGAAGAAGAGGAAGAAGAATAAGAATCCGATGTGGGGCAGGATGGCATCCTGCGGCGGGTTGGCAACCCGCCCGATTGACCCGTCAATAAGAATCCTGGAACCTGCCGCCTGACCCGCACGTAGAAAGCTTCAAGGAGGAGGATTCTGTGCCATTCGTGTCCTCTAACGCCTCTACGGACCTGGCCGGGGTGAGTCGTCCGATGGTCAAGGTTCTTTTCGTGGCGAGCTGCCTGCTCGCCATTGTCTCCTGGTACACCACCTTCGAAGGGATGAGTTTGTATCTCTCGGCGTGGTTTTCGGTGCTGGCATCGGTCGGATTGCAAACCGCATTGGTGCTGGTGGCCTGGTTGATTGGGTTCAGTTCGTCCAGCCGCGACGTCGGCCGGCGCTCGCTGCTGATCGCCGTTTATATAATCACCGCAATCGTATCCATTTCTTTTTCCTACGTTAGTTTGTACACCTGGTTCAGCGCGCGCGAAAGGCCGGCAACCATTGAGCGCAGACTCTACGATGCACTCAACGGCTCGGCCGGGCAGGTTCAGAATCTGCTGACGTCCGCGATCGGCGAGCAGCAGAAGCACGTGCTGGCGTTGGAAGAGATGACGGTGGCGGAGAAGACGCACGGCCACATTTCGCGAGCGCAGGATGCCGATCCGTACCTCTCCGCCGTGCGTGCCGCGGTCGCGCGCGAGGCGCAGACCTACGCCGAGAATTACAAGGAAGGTTCGGGCGAAGGCATTCGCTACTCCGCGTTCGATCGCTACACCAAACTCGCGCAGCACTCCCTCGGCGAGATGGAGCGGTCGCAACAGCAGATCGCGGACTTCCTGGCCAAGACCAAGCCGCTCGATCCCACGGAGAAGCAATTGCAAGCGTACCGGCAGGCCTACGATGGCGTGCCATGGAGCGACGTTGAGCAATCGCTGCACGCCGGCCGGCTCGATAAACCGGTCGTGCCCGACTACAGCGCGTTCGTCGACCGAACGGTATCCGGCCAGGAGGACCTGCTGGTGGCATTCCAGGAGCTCTTCACCGCGCCAACCGCCCGTCATGTCTTCGCGCTTGCGCTAGCCACGTTCATCGACGTGGTGGTGTTCCTGCTTGCGTTCGCCTCCGGTCCCTATTTCTTCGGAGCGTCGGAGCATCGGTGGGTATCGGCCGGCGCGGCTTTGGAAGGACTGGATCGGCAGATCTTCACGCGCGACCTGTTGCGCAAGCTGACCCCCGGTCCGCGAGGAATGGCGCGCGTCGAAGTGGCGGCGCTGACCCCAGGCGAGCAGCAGCTCTGTCTATTACTGGCCGCGAAGAAGTTGGCCGTGATAGTAGAAGATGACGGCAAGAAGTATTACATGCTGGAGCAGGGCATTCACGAGCATTTGCTCGAGTCGCTGGCATCGCAACAATTCCCGTTACGCGCCGCATCGGTCACGTGATGCACACTCTTGACGTTGCTGGAAGGGCTACTCGAAAAACTGGGGACTGGCTTCGCTGTCCCAAGCCACGTCCATCCTGACGGAACGGCAGCGAGCTTGTTGGCGCGTAGACAGCGCTGCCAGTCCCCGGTTTTTCAGGATCATGACCGTCGTTTCTTCTTCGGCCGCTCGGGTTCCACCAGCGAGAATTGGAGCTTGCGCTCGATAGGGTCCACCCTGTCGAGCAACACCCGGACGCTGTCGCCGATCGAGAATTGCCGGCGCGTGCGCTGGCCGATGATCTTACGTGTGTTCTCGTGGAACATGTAGCGGTCGCCGGGCAGCACATCGATGGGGACTAATCCCTCGACAAACAAGTTTTCCAGTTCGACGAAAAATCCGAAACGCGTGGTGCTGATGATGAGCGCGGCGAACTCCTCGCCCACGCGATCCTCCATGAACTTGGCTTTCTTCCACTCCACCAACTCGCGCTCGGCGTCCGCGGCGCGCCGCTCGGTCTCCGAGCAATCGTCGGCGATAACCCTGAGTTGCTCCGGCGCGAGCGTGTTGCGCTTGCCGTCAAGAAATGCGCTCAGGATGCGATGCACAATCAGGTCGGGATAGCGGCGGATGGGCGACGTGAAGTGCGTGTAGCTATCGGCGGCAAGCGCGAAGTGTCCCCGGTTTTCGGCGCTGTAGCGGGCTTGTTTGAGCGACCGCAGCATCAAGTAGCTGAGGATGCGCTCTTCGGCCTTGCCTTCGATTTTCGCGATCAGCTTCTGATAATTCCGCGAGGAGAGGTTGATGTTGGCCGCGGGCAACACCAGTTCCTTGCGCGTGGTTCTGCCGTCGCGCCCACGTTCCTTCATGGCGAAGCGCTTCACCGGGATCGCGCCGATGCCGAGTGAGTAGCCGAAATGCGCGGCGATCTCTTCGAACTCCAGCACACGCTTGGGATCGGGCTGCTCGTGGATGCGGAAGATGGACGCGATATCGGCCTTTTCCAGGTGCGATGCCACAGCCTCGTTGGCGGCGAGCATGAACTCCTCGATCAACCGGTGCGCGATGTTGCGCGGGCTGCGCTTCACGCCGACCATTTCGCCGAACTCGTCGAATTCGATCAACGGCTCGGGCATGTCGAAGTCGATCGCGCCACGCTGGACGCGCTTGCGATTCAACACCAGCGCCAGCTCCTGCATCAGCTCGAAGCGCGGGACCAGACGTTCGTACCGTTTGCGCTGCGCTTCGTCGCCTTCGAGCAGAGCGTGGACGTTGGTGTAAGTCATGCGCTCCACGCTGCGGATGACGCCGCGGCAGAACTGCTGGGAGATAACATCGCCGCGATGATCGATTTCGAGTAGGACGGAGAGCACCAGTCGGTCGACGGCGGGCTTGAGCGAGCAGATCTCGGTGGAGAGCTCCAGCGGCAGCATGGGCACGGCCCGGTCGGGAAAGTAGACGCTGGTGCCGCGCAGCGTGGCCTCCTGGTCGATGGGCGAGCCGGGCTTGACGTAGTGGCTGACGTCGGCGATGTGAACCTGGAGCGCGTAGTTGCCGTTTGCCAGGCGATCCACCCACACCGCGTCGTCGAAATCACGCGCTGTCTCGCCGTCAATGGTCACGATGTCCAGCTCGCGAAAATCCTGGCGGCCGGCCAGTTCATCCAGGCGGATGATATTGGAGAAGCTCTGTGCCTGTGCCAGAACCTCAGGCGGGAACTGATGCGGGATATGATGCTTGCGGATGACGATTTCGACATCGACGCCGAAGTCGTCCGGATGACCCAGCACCTCGACCACACGCCCGACGGCATGGCCGCCGTCTTCCGGGAATTGGAGAATCTCGACGTTGACAATCATGCCATCGAGATCTTCCGGGGCGTCGGCTTTCACCGGCTTGACGCCTACACGATCGCGGCTCTCGTTGGCCGGCGGAAGCTCCATGCCTTCGGGAATATCGATCCATTGGCGGATGCGGTCGTCGTGCGGGACCACGTAACAGCCACGCTTGCGGACGTGGAATTCGCCGACCACGGTAGCGTGGGCGCGCCGCAGGATCTTGACGATCTCGCCGTCGGCGCGCCCGTCGCTTTCGATTCGCGAGATGTGGATCACCACGCGGTCCCCGTGCATGGCCGTCTCGGCGGAATCGCGCGGAATGTAGACATCGCCGCGGATGCCTTCGATGGGGCGCTCGGATATCAGAAAGCCGTAGCCGTCGCGATGCGTGTTGAGCCGGCCGACGGCATATTCCTTGCTGAAGCGCGTGGCCACGTAATGGCCGGAGCGGACTTCGATCAGGTCGCCACGCTCGGTGAGCCGGTCGAGTGCGGCATCTATTTCAGTACGCGGAGCGCCGCGCGCGCCGAGTTCGCGAACAAGTTGTTTGAAGGTGGCTCGGGCGTGGGGGAGCCGGGCGATGTGGTTGAGGATGTCTAAGTCGGTCACCTGACCCAATTATATGGGCCTCGGGGACCGCAATGACCGCATGTAGCGCACCAGCGTCACGATCACAGCAATTACGAAAACATCGATGAAGATATGCATGCCATCGGGTGCCAGGTGATTTCCGAAGTTGGGCAGCAGCTTGGTGGAGCGGCCCCAGACGCGCTCGTACATCGCAGCGTAACTCGGCGACGCGCCGGCGACGTATGGTATCCAGAGGCTGGTGCCATGCAGGATCAACCAGATGGTGTCGCCGATCAGGCCGAGCCACAGCAGCAGCTTCACCCGCCAGAGTGTTCCAGCCAGCAGCAATAATTGAGCTGCAGCGATGGCGCCGCCCAGTATGATGTTGCCGGAGCTGAAGGGTTGTTCCATTCCCGGCTGATCGTTCCAGCCGCCCAAGGGGACCAGGACACAAAGTTCGAAGTAGACCAGCAAGACAATCTGCGCGGTGATCGCCGCCCAGTACTGCTTGGTTCTGCCCATGCGGCAAGTCTACTCCTTTGGAGCAGCGATGGTGAATGAAGCGGACGGCGTGACGGTTTGATGGTGTGTCTTGTCGGTGACTTTCATGCGCAGCGTGTACGCGCCGGGATCGAGATCTCTCAACGGGAGCCACTTCTGGATTGTTAGCTGCGTTGTAGGGACAGCGATGTCTTCAGTGTAAGCGAAAATCGATTCGTGATCCACGTTCTTTGTTATTTCGTATTCGATGGCGCCCGTGTTCAGATGGTAGATCTGAATGTAGAAGCCGAGTTTCTCGGCGGCAGTGAAGGTCTCCGTAACGCGCGGCCGGATCTTCATGTCGCCGATTACGAATTGCCCAGTGCCGATGGCGCGGGTGGGGACGCGCTCCATCAGGTCGGCGAAGATGAGGGAACTGGCCGCGAGTTGGTCCTCAGGGAATTGCGGGACATCGATGGCGGCTTCATACGTCGCGGTGTTTCCGCCGGTCACATCCCGAGCGGCGAGGCTCAAACGATATTTGCCTGGCGCGAGCGGAACGCTCTTCTGATAAAGTGCCAGACCCGAGGTTCCTTCCACTAAGATCGCGTCTTCGAACACGCTCACGTTGCGGCGCGACACCGTGGTGATGTGGGCGTAGAGATTGACGGTGGCTTTCGCCACGCCGTCCGTCTCACGAAATTGCAGATCCTTGCGGTCGAGCTGGATGGTGATGTTGCTCAGGATGGATGTCGGGGTGATGGGAATGAAATCGGTCCGAACCAGGATCGGTAGCGTGTTGTAGCGCACGAAAGAGGTAACGGCCGCCTGGAGATCCGGGAACCTGACGCGAGGTGGCTTTTGGACATTGGCAAGGAGCTCTTGCCGGTCGAACTGATTCGGCCCCATCTGAAGATTCGGCGGCACGTAGCCAGGCACGTGCTGGAGCGCGTCCTTGTCCTGCGGGTCGGTGGTCAAACGGTATTCGCCGGTTTGGGACTGGTCTACGAATTCCAGCACCACATTGGTGCCGGCGCCCTCGATGTAGCGATAGCGCCAGACCTCGAAGGGATAGGCGATGGTGATGCCGCCGCCCTGTTCGATCGGCCGCTGATAGCTGCCGCCCGAGGGATGCGGGTCGATCTCGTCGGGCGGTCCGTACTTGATATAAATCATGCCGCGATCGGTCCGCCAGCCGGGGATGCCGGAAGTGAAGCGCTCGTTGGCGTAGGCGATGCGGCGGTAGTGTTCTTCCTTGAATTCGTTCTCGGCGGTATCGGGCGTGGGATCGCGGCGCAGCCAGAACTGTTCGATGAACTGGTCGCGCTCGTCGTCGTTCGAGAGGCGATGGAAGGCCTGCCGTTCTTCATCGCTGATGATGTAGGCGACATCCTGGTCGATCCACGTGCGGTACGCCGACTCCATTTCGTTGGAGGTGTGCCGGTCGCGCTTCTTCTGTTGCGGCGCGGCGGCGAGGGTGCAGATCGACAGGAGGACAACAACGTGCAAGTAGCGCATAAAGACTCCTTGAAAGCTCGTCGCTTCCGAGAGGCTTCTGCGCGAGGACCCCGGACCAGTTAGAGTTCGGACGCGGGTGCCAGCGCGATGGTTACAAGTTTTCCGAGAGCGCCTTGACGTGGCGCAGAACGCGGAGGTGGATGCGATGGATGATGGCGTCGGACCAGACTTGCCAGTAGCGCGCTGGCCAAAGATGGAGCTGATACCAAGTGGTCCCTTCGAGCAGCGTACGGCCATTCGGTAGCTGGACTAGCCGGAACTGTCCCTGGCGTGAAACCAGGTATCCGTCAAGATGCCGCGGTTCGACATGTTGGTAGGGAGTCCACTCCTGCATGGGTTGAGGATTCGCGGTGACGGAGAAACGGAGCAGTCGAGGTTCATCCCAGATTTCGATGGGCTCGATGAAAGGGCCTGTGGAGAACTCGCATCGACGGATTGCGCCAGGTCCTGAGCCATCGATGCGTGCTCGGACGGGATAGGCGATTCCCGCACGAAAGATGGCCTCTTGCGGTGGAGGCAACTCAGAGAATGACACGACCTGTTCCCACACGCGCTCCGGAGGGGCGGTTACTTCGATGGATGACACGACCTTCAGCAGCGGAGTATCGCGAGGAAACAGCCACTCGGTGGTGATGACGCCGGGACTGAACAGGAAGACCAGTGCGAGCATCGCCGGGGCCTGCTTGCGAGGACGCCGTTGCAGGTGATAGCCGACCACTCCGCCGAGGAACCCGAAGAACAAGGCGATGGGGAGCGCCATCAGCAGACATATCGCACCTTCCAAGGCCACCGCGAATATCAACCCGCCAAGGATCGCGTTGGCGGCCAGGGCAACGCCTACGCTCCCGGCAAGGCTTCGCGCCTGGTGATAGCCAAAGACCAGAGCTGCACCGAGTCCTACGCTGAAGGGAATCGCGACGAAGATTCCCCAGCCATATTTCCCGACGGCGATCGAGCCCAGAGCGACGCAGGCCAAACCAATTGGGACCGTGAACAAGAGCGACAGGGCGGCGCTGCCCCAAATGCTTTCTGGAATGAATCGTCTCAGCATCTGTGGGCGCTCGTCCCGTGGCCTTCCTTGCGGAGGCGAAGGGAGCAGGCTTAGTGCAGCGAATAATAGTAGGTTGGCCACCGGGACAAAGAAGAGAATCACCAGCCATCCCGGCAAATGGAGAGCCCGGAGTCGGCGCAGTGTTAGCACGATGCCAGCCCCAACAAAGGGGATCGAAAGGAGGATCAGGCATAGCAGGAAGTTTCGGTCATTGGGAGAGACCGATTGCAGTCCGATGGCTGCCTGAATGGGTGTCCAGTAACTGAATATCCCGAAAGGTTGGTTGTACACCGAGGCGACGAGCCGATCCAGGTTGTGCTTGATGGCAAACAGCAGCAGTCCAGCGATGAAATAGCGACCGCGGTCGAGTGGCTCGTCGATCTTCAGCCACTTGTTCATGCGTCCTCCTTCGGCTTGGTGGATGCGAATAGGCTTCGCAGTCTGCCTTTCAATTTGCCGACGCGGCGAAGGGCGCTCAGCGGGAGGCGGCGGAACTCAGTGTAGAGCGAGGTCATGCTTTCGAAGAAGTCGAGCATCTGCTGGATTCTTTCGTGGGCGTGCGCTTCGGACGTACCGGCTTTCAGACTGTCGGCGCAGGAGTGGAGCATCTGCAGCGTCGGATCGATCTCGCGCCGCTTCCGCTCTTCCAGGATGATGGAGAACATCTCCCAGACGTCTTGAAGGCTCTCGAAACGGTCCTTGCGTTCGCCCAGTTCGTGGACCATGCGCACCACTCCCCAACTTTGCAGCTCGCGCAGGCTGTTGCTCACGTTCGATCGCGCGACGGAGAGCGTGGATGCAATTTCGTCCGCGGAGAGCGGCTCCGCCGAGAGGTAGAGCAGGGCATGGATCTGGGCGACGGTGCGGTTAATGCCCCAGCGCGCGCCCATTTCGCCCCAGTGCAGGATGAATCGTTGGGCGGTCGGGGATGGTTTGTCCATACAGTCTTTTCTGTCTAGACAGAATATACAGGCACAACAGGCTGTTTGTCAAGCCCTGAACTTTGCGAGCCGGCTTGCGTATCTCAATTCGTGATGACGAGCTGGCGGCGATGGCTGGCCGGTGTAACAACGCTCGGTGTAGTGTTGTGGGCCGTTGCCGGCGTGGTGTTGTGCGAATCGGCGGTTCGAGTACCTAAGGAAGGCACTGCCTGCTGGGCCTGGAGCGGACATTGCCTGGCGGGCCGTTGAGATGACCGGGCGCGACGGGGCGGTGATGCGGGCGTGGCTGCTGTCGCCTCGCGCTCCGAATGGGAACGCCGTACTGGTGCTGCACGGAATTGCCGACTCGCGGACCGGTACGCTGGGGCTAGCGAGGATGCTGCTCGCGAATGGATATGCCGTGCTCGTTCCGGACAGCCGGGGGCACGGCGAGAGCGGCGGGGAACTGGCGACCTATGGGCTTCTTGAGGCGGATGACGTGCATCGCTGGGTGGATTGGCTGCTCGCGGCCGAGCATCCGCGGAACGTGTTTGGGCTGGGCGAGTCGCTGGGTGCGGCGGTGGGTCCCGGAGGCTACGCACACCGCTGCGTTCGGGTATGCGAAGCAGGAGTTCGAGCAGCGCGTCCTACGATGGTTCGCGGCGCATTCGTAGCGACGCCCCGTTTTTGTATACTCCATTTGAGGAGACCGAATGCAGATCGATCAAGACAAGTTGAATCAGTTTTTGGGGCAGGTGGTAGGCGAGCTTGGGGCGGCGATGAATGCCGCGCTGGTATTGATCGGCGAGAAGCTCGGGCTGTATAAAGCGATGGCCGGCGCGGGACCGATGTCGCCGGCGGAGCTGGCCAAGAAAACCTCGACCGATGAGCGCTACGTGAAGGAGTGGCTCTCGGCGCAGGCGGCCGGCGGATACGTTACCTACGATGCGGTGTCGCAGAAATTCACGCTGCCGAATGAGCAGGCGTTCGCGCTGGCGGTGGAGGACAGCCCGGCGTATCTGCCCGGGGCGTTTCACATCGTGAGCGCCATCATGAAGGACGAGCCGACGCTGACGGAGGCATTCCGCTCGGGTGAAGGCGTGGGCTGGGACGAACACGATGCGGCTCTATTTGTCGGCACCGAAAGGTTCTTCCGTCCGAACTATGCGGCGAATCTGGTGAGCTCTTGGATTCCTGCGATCGATGGAGTGGAGGCCAAGTTGAAGCAGGGCGCGCGCGTTGCCGACATCGGGTGCGGGCACGGCGCATCCACAATTTTGATGGCGCAGGCCTTTCCTAATACGCAATTCGTAGGGTTCGACTACCACGGACCGTCCATCGGGTTTGCACGGCGGTCGGCTCTGCGGGCCGGCGTCAAGAACGCTAGCTTCGAAGTGGCCACGGCCAAGGATTTTCATGGCGCCAAGTACGATTTCGTGACCTTCTTCGATTGCCTGCATGACATGGGCGATCCGGTGGGTGCGTCGAAGCACGTGCTGGAGATGATGAATCCGGGCGGTGCGTGGATGATTGTGGAGCCTTTCGCGCACGATGCGCTGGAAAAGAATTTGAATCCGGTCGGGCGGGTTTATTATGCCGCGTCGACGATGATCTGTACGCCAGCTTCACGCGCGCAGGAAGTGGGGCTGTGTTTGGGGGCGCAGTCGGGCGAGGCGCGGATGCGGAAAGTAGTGACGGACGCCGGTTTCAAGACTTTCCGGCGGGCGGCGGAGACGCCGTTCAATCTGATCTACGAAGCGCGGGCGTAGCGGCTACCACATCTTGCCTTCGGGCATCCAGGCGCGGGAGATGTAGTCGATCAGGGTCTGGCCCAGCAGCAGGATCATCCAGAAGAATCCGGCGCCGGCGAACAGCTTGGTGAGCGGGCTCTCCGCCTTGACGTTCATGAAGAACAGAATCACCAGCATCATCTTGAAAAACGCGATGAGCAGCGCCACGACGATGTTCCATTCGTGCAACTCAATCTGAGCGACCTTATAGGTCACGAACGTCATGAGCGTCAGAATGGCCCAAATAATAACGTAGGTACGAACGCTTGGTATTTGATGCATATCAGAAAATTGTCTTGGTGCGCCCAATCAAGTATAGTAGCGGAAACAGAAATATCCAGACGATATCAACGAAATGCCAATAAAGCCCGCTGATTTCGACTGGAGTAAAGTATTCGGCGCTGAAGGTTCCCTTTCGCGCCATGATCAAGATCGTAGTCATCAAGCCGACACCCACCACCATGTGCAGCGCGTGGAAACCGGTCATGAAAAAGTAGAAGCAGAACATGATCTGCGCCTGACGCGCGAATTGCGGAGCTTCACTGTAATCCCAGTGTCCGGCGATCAGCGGGACCTTCATGTCCACCCAGTGTTCGTGATACTCGATGGCCTTGACGCCCAGGAAGGCTAATCCGAAGATCATGGTGACGATCAGGAGCAATTGCAGCGCTTTTTGCTGCCCCAGCCGCGCGGCCCGTACGGCCAGCGCCATGCTCAAGCTGCTGACGATCAGCACTGCCGTATTCACCGCGCCCCACAGCGGATTCATGTGCTGACTGGTGCTGGCGAACGCTTCAGGATAAGTAGAGCGATAAACCGTATAGGCGCAGAACATGCCGCCGAAGAACATGATTTCGGTAAGGAGGAAAACCCACATTCCGAGCGTGGCGGAGTCGAACTGCTGCTCCATGCTGTCGAAATGGTGGCGGAGTTGAGAATGCCCCGTGTGTTCCGCTACTGCGCCGTGCGTGTCAGCCAACGTGCGCCTCCTTCTCCTCAGCGTAATTGTATGCCTCTTCCGTCACAATCGGTGTCTTCTCAAAATTGTATGTCGGTGGCGGTGAAGTGGTTTCCCATTCCAGGCCTTTCGCCTTCCACGGATTGTTGCCGGCCTTCGGTCCGTACTTCATCGACCACATGAAATAGATGAACGGGATAACGTAGCCGAGTCCCAGAATAGTAGCGCCCGCCGTCGACATCACGTTCAGCACCTGGAATTCCGGGGCGTAGGCATGATAGCGGCGCGGCTGGCCCAGGTAGCCGAGAATGAACTGCGGGAAGAACGTCAAGTTGAATCCGGCGAACACCAGCAATGCGGCGAATTTCGCCCAGCCTTCCGGATACAGGCGCCCACTTATCTTCGGCCACCAGAAATGGAGTCCTCCCATGTACGCCATCACCATGCCGCCGACCATCACGTAGTGAAAGTGCGCGACTACGAAATAAGTATCGGTGACGTGCACGTCAACCGCAAGCGTCGCCAGGAACAGCCCGGTGAGCCCACCGATGGTGAACAGTCCGATAAATCCGAAAGCATACAACATCGGTGTGTCGAAACTGATGGACCCGCGGAACATGGTCGCAGTCCAGTTGAACACCTTGATTGCCGATGGGACCGCGACTAGAAAGCTCAGCAGCGAGAAGTATAGACTGGCATACATCGACATCCCGGTGACGAACATATGATGGCCCCAAACCAGGAAGCCGATGATGGCGATGCCGATGCTGGATGCGGCGATGAAGTTATACCCGAAGACGCCCTTGCGTGAGAAGCAGGTCACCAGTTCGCTGATCACACCCATGCCGGGAAGAATCATGATGTACACGGCCGGGTGTGAATAGAACCAGAACAGGTGCTGGAACAGGATGGGATCGCCGCCGACGGCCGGATCGAAAATGCCCACGTGGAACAGCCGCTCGAGCCCGACCAGGAAGATGGCGATGGCCACCACCGGGGTCCCCAGCACCT
>DASQGY010000303.1:0-20882 GCA_035632375.1 Bryobacteraceae bacterium
AGTGCGATCGCGGAAGGCGCAAATCCATAGTCAGGAGATTGCGGGATTCAAAACCGGGATCGACGCGCAAGAGCGCCTCAAAGCTGCGGATCAGCAGGCCCGCGCCGGCCAGGAGAAGCAAGGCAAGCGAAATCTGGCAGACCACAAGTGTGTCGCGAAGTCGGCCGTGTCCCCCACCGGCGAGCGTCCGGCTGCCCTGTTTCAGAATGTCGTTCAAGCCGGCGCGTGACGCGCTGAGAGCGGGGAGAAGACCGGCGGCGATCCCGGTCAATAGAGACAGGCCGGCAGCGAATGCCAGGACGCGGAAGTTCAGCGAGAGTTCGTTGAGCCGCGGCAGGCCGGCGTTCTCGGCGAACCGCAACACGTCGACCAGCCAGACCGCAAGCAGCAGCCCCAAGGCGCCGCCGAGGATCGCCAGGCCAAGGTTTTCGAAAAGCATCTGTTGGACCAGATCGCGACGGCGCGCACCCAGCGCGGCTCGCACGGCAAGTTCCTTGCGCCGGGTCGCGGCGCGCGCCAGCAGCAGGTTCGCTACGTTCACACAGGCGATCAGCAGGACGCAGGCCACGGCGCCCAGCAATACCAGGATGGTGGGCCGCACATTCCAAACCACCTGTTGCAGCATTCCGAATACGCCGGCGCCGACGCCGCTGTTGCTCTTCGGATAGGCTTCGCCCAAAGCGTGAGCGAGCCCGCCCACTTCCGCGCTCGCCTGATCCTGGCTCACACCGTGCTTCAGGCGGCCCACGACGGCGAGCGGATGATAGTCGCGGTTCGATTCATTGAGGACCAGGGGCACCCACAGGTCTCTCGCGGACAGGACTCCTGCGCCACCGCCAAAATGAATCGGCGGCGGAAAGGTGAAGCCACGAGGCATCACACCGACCACCGTGTACGACTGGCGATCCAGGGCGATGCTTCTTCCGATCACCGCACGATCGCCGCCGAAGCGCCGCTGCCACAGGCCGTAGCTCAGGATCACTTTCAGTGCGTTTCCCTTTTGGCCCTCGTCCGGCAGGAAATCGCGTCCCAGGGCCGGCTGCGCGCCGAGCGTGGAAAACAAGCCGGTAGTGATGGCTATTCCGGGCACTTGCTCGGGATCGCCGGCGCCGGTGAGCCCGTATTCTTCCTTGTCCAGGTAGAACGCCGCAAGGCTCTCGAAGCTTTTCGTTTGCTGGCGGAGATCGGCGAAATCGGCCTGCGAGACCGGGAGCCGGAGCAGCCCACGGGACCTCAGGCTTTGCCACAGCAGCACCAGGCGGCTGGGATCGCGATAGGGCAGCGGGCGCAGCAGGATGGTGTCCACCAGGCTGAACATGACGGTATTCGCGGCGATCCCGATCGCCAGGATCAGGGCGGCGAGGCAGGCGAAACCGGGGCTGCGGCGGAAGATTTGATAGGAATAACGCAAATTGTGAAAAATGAACATTGGGTCCAATTTTGGGCTAAAAGTAACCAGCAATCGGCCATCCAAGGGCTAAAGTGCGGCAAACTGGGCGCTAACGGCTACCAGTTGGAAGCTGCAATGTCCACCTGTGGGACGGAGCGTCCCAGAAAAACTCACTGGCTAAAGAGGTTACTGAAAAAGGCTCTCATCAGACTGAAGCCTGTACTACTAAATCTTTGTTTCTTGGCGCGGCGCGACGATTTTCTCGCCCCCCAGCGCGGCGGCTTGAAAGCGGGCGGCAGGCAAGAATACCTTCCCCACAGAGCAGCGGGGCCGCAATCCCCAGCAGGCCGCCGGGGGGGTCGGCCGCGGACCAGGGGGTCCGCCCCACAAAATCGTCGCGTGCTGCCAAGATTCTCAAATCTAGTAGAACAGGAAGGTGCACCTTCAATTTGCGGCGAAGCCGCGCTGTGCCACCTCGACGGTTACGTTCCGCTGTCCATGTGCCAGCCGGGGTTCACCCAGTGGCCGTTGCGCAGGACGAAGAACTCGGTGACGCGGCCGGATGTGGTCTGCCGCTTGCCGTCCTTCTCCACTTCGTAAAGGTACGTGGAGTAGACGATGGCGGTGTAGCCGTACAACTGGATTTCGGTCTTGGGGAACTCCAGGCGAGCCAGCCTGGCGCCGCTTTTGGCGAACTGGGCTGCGCCGGCGAGTACCATTTTCTGATTGCCGAACTCGCCACCGCCGCCCGGCTCGATGGTGATGGTGTCTTCGGGAACCAGTTTTTCGAGCGCCGCTCGATCGTTGGCGAAGAAGGCGCGCCAGACGGCCTCGCGCGACTCCAACAGATTCTTCTTCATCTGCTCGGGGAGGGTCCCGGGTGTGGACATCTGCTCGGCCGCGGACTCGGGATGGAGGGACGTGTTGGAGCCGGCCTGAATCCAATGGCCATTGTTCTTCACGTAGAAATCACCCAGCCGCAGCACTTGCTTCTGCATTCCGGCGGGCGTCTTCACGTCGGCCTCACTGATGAAAGTAGCAAAGGCGGCGTTGTCGCCGGCGAAGACGACGTCGAAATCGCGGAGCTTGTACGCAGTCATCCCGTAGGGGCCGGTGAGTCCGCCGCTCACGGTTTTCATGTACTGATCGATGCCGCGAATCATGGTGTTCGATCCCGTCAAGAACCCACGCCAGTTTTCGCCGTGGGTGGCCTTCAACGCGGCTCCGTCTTTGTGAATGAACGCCTGGTAGATGCTGTCGATATGTGCGCGGATGGCCTCACGGTCGGCCGCGCGATCGTTGTCGGCGGCGAGCCCGGCGCCGAGCGAAATTGCGATAAAACAACAAGCAACAAATTTGTTCATGATGTCATCCTCTCCGATTTATTCCGCGCGGATGGCGTCGACTGGGTTCGCCGACGCCGCCTTCGAAGCAGGCCGCCAGCAACCCAGGATCGCCGCCGAGGGAATCACAATGATGGCGACGGCATAGGTGATCGGATCGATCGCCGAGATCCCATAAATCAGGCTGTGCATGTAACGCGAGACGATGAGCGCGCCGGCCACTCCCAGCACCAGGCCTGAAGCGGTAAGCAGCAATCCTTCACCCATCACCAGCCGAACTACGTCCGACGCGCTGGCTCCGAGCGCCATGCGCACCCCCATTTCATGCATGCGGCGCGAGATGGAGTAGGAAACTACGCCGTAGATCCCGACTGCGGCGAGCAGCAGCGCCAAGCCGGCGAAGATCCCGGCCAGCACCGCGGTGAAGCGTACTGGCGCGGTCGCGCGCTCTATGTAGTTGGTCATGGGACGAACCTTCGACAACGCGAGATCCTTATCGCTTTTGTGCAACTCGCGACGGATGGCCTCCACCAGCGCCAAGGGCTCCATGCGCGTACGAACAGCGAAACTCAGATGTTCGCGCGGGGTCTGCTCGAAGGGGATGTAGATTTCGCCGCGCAATTTCCTGGAGAGCGAATGGTTGCGGATATGTTCCACCACGCCCACCACCTCGCCCCAAACCGGCACGATGCCTTTGCTGGTGAAATGCTCGGCTTCGATCTTTTTGCCGACGGCGCTTTGGCCGGGCCAGGCGGAGCGCGCCAGCATGTCGTCGACAATCACTACCTGACGGCCGCCGGCACGGTCCTGAGCGTCGAAGAAGCGGCCTTCCAGAAGCTTCGTCCCCATGGATCGAAAATATCCGGGAGTAATGGCGCGGTGATCCGCAAGCAGCGTGGCCGCGTCGCTTTCCGAGAGACCTTCGGGGCGATAGGGACTGTACCAGTTCGGGTAATCGTCGAGCGGAAGATGCGAAACACCACCGGCGGATTCCACTCCGGGCAGCGAAGCCAGGCGCGCCTCCCATTCGTTGACGAAGTTGATTCTATCGTTCGGGCGAAACTTCCCGAGGTCGAGCTCGAAGGTCAGCAGGTGCTGCGCTTCGAATCCAGGCTGCACTTCATGAATCTTCGCGAATGTCCGGATCATGAGGCCGGCGCCGATCACCAGCACGAATCCGAGCGTGACTTCTCCGACGATCAATGTTGCGCGAATACCCCGCCGGGCGGGCGTTTGCGAGGTGCGGCCGGCTTCCCGCAATGTACCGATCACATCCGACTTCACCGTCTCAATACCCGGCGCGAGGCCGAACAGAAGCGCCGCCGCCAGCGAAACGACAGCCACAAATGCGAGAACGGGCCAATTCAGCCCAACGTGCGGCATGCGCGCCAGGTAATCCGGGCGGATACTCAGCAAGGCGCGCAGGCTGATCCAACCGATAGCTACTCCAACGGCGCCGGCGATGCTGCACAGGACCAGTCCTTCGATCAGGAGCTGGCGGAGGATGCGGCTTTGTGTCGCGCCGAGGGCGGACCGCACCGCGATTTCCTTGCGCCGGTCGCTGGCGCGCGCCAGCAGCAGATTGGCCACGTTGACGCAGCAGATCAGCAGTACGAATCCTGCGCCCGCGAATAAGGCGATCAACGCGGTGCGCACATCGCGGACGGCGTCGCGCTGCATCGGCGCAACTTCCATGGTCAGGTTTTCGGCGGCAAACTCGGTGTAGCCGGCGCGCATCTGGGCGGCCACGCTGTTCATGTCCGCCTGAGCCTGCTCCTGGGTAACGCCCGGTTTCAAGCGCGCGAGAACACGGAACATGTACAGCGTGCGAGGCCGATTGTAGATATTTCCAAATGGAAAGAAGACGCCAACCTCGGAGGGAACGTTGGAGTCGGGTGGAAAGTGCAGTTGAAAATCCTGCGGCATCACGCCGATGACAGTTGCGTTCGTGCCCGAGAACGGCACACCCTTGCCTACGATAGACGGATCGCCGCCAAAGCGGCGCTGCCACAACCCGTAGCTGAGTACCAATTCCGGTTTAGTGGCGAATTCCTGGCTGGGCGAGAACACTCGTCCCAGGAGAGGCCGCACTCCCAAGAGGCTCAGGAAGGGTGGCGTTACGAAGGCCACCTTCACTTGCTCCGGGTTCACGTCGCCGGTGAAGGTCGCATTACCGACCCAGATTCCAGCGACGCCCTGAAGCAAACGATTGCGGTGCAGGATTTCTCCCAAAGCGGGCCCCGACGTGGGCGCACGCGACGTGGCTGATTTGAAACCAGACCAGACCAAGGCGAGCTGTTCGGGATGATCGTAGGGAAGCGGGCGCAGAAGAACGGCGTACACCACGCTGAAGATGGCGTTGTTGACGCCGATACCCAGCGCGAGCGTCAGAATCGCAATCGCGGTGAAGGCGGGACTCTTGCGCAGGGCCCGGCAAGCATAGCGGATGTCCTGCATCGACGAATCGAAATTGGCTCCCACGCGCACCTCCCTGACCTGCTCTTTCACTTGCTCTATTCCCTCGAACTCGAGGCGGGCGGCGCGCTTTGCCTCTTCTATGGACAGGCCGCGCGCAATGTGACGATCCACCAGCATCGCCATGTAGGCCTGCAGTTCACGATCGAGTTCGGCTTCCAGCTTCTGCTTGCGAAACAAAAACCGCCAGAAGCTTTTCGCCCGCCGCAGCAAAACCATGGATTACGACTCCGGTTCGAGCAGACGGTTGACCGCGCTGAATTGCCGCTGCCAGTTGCGTTTCTCTTTGCCCAGTTGGGCGCGGCCGGCTCGCGTCAAGGAATAAAACTTGGCCTTGCGGTTGTTTTCCGATTCACCCCATTCGCCTTCGATCCAGCCGTTCTGTTCCAGCCGATACAGAGCCGGGAAGAGCGATCCGGGTTTGACTGTGAATACGCCTTGGGTAACTTGTTTGATGCGATCGGATATGCCGAGTCCGTGCATGGGGCCAAGTTCGAGCGTGCGGAGCACCAACAGGTCGAGCGTTCCTTGCAGGATTTCGGAAGATTGCGCCATTGTCCTATAGACCGTCTAGATAAGTATAGCGGGGCTCGTATAGACGGTCAATAGGAAAGTGGGCCGGGCTCTGCGCGGCTGGCGGCCTGCTTGGTCCAGCGCGACTGACCATCGCGCGGAAGTTGACGACCTGCCCTACTTACAAGGTTCGGGCGGACATGTCGCGAAATTTCGCTGGAGTTACTCCCGTGTGGCTCTTGAAGGTGGCACAGAAGTGGCTCTGATCGGAGAAACCGCAGGTCAGCGCGATTTCCGAAAGCGGCGTACCCGAATTAGTGAGCAGGTGACACGCCTTCTCGATGCGGCGCTTGCGAATGAATTCGCCGATGGTCATCTGGTAGTGCTTGCGGAACTCTCGCGAGAGGTGCACCGGATGCACGCCGCCAATAGCCGCTAGTTCGGCCAGGCTGGGCGCCAGGAGGTACGAATCCTCCAGAGCCTCGCGCACTCTCCTTAGCCAAGACGGTGCGTGCGCACCGGCCCCGTCGCCAATGGAGCGGGCGCTCTCAGCGAGAATCTCCAGTAGAACACCTTCCATGGCCAGAGGAGCGACGTCGTCGTTGGCGGTGAACTCACGGTACATCCGATTGGCGAGCCAGGAAGAGGCCAGGCCGGAAACTTCGCCGGGTGCAGACAACACCGGCGCGTGATCGCCCAGACGGTCAAGCGCCAGCGGTTCGATTCTAACCAGCAGACATCGCACCACTGTGTTGTAGCGGTCTTCGTGCAATTGACCAGGCGGCAGAAAGCGCAATGCCCCCTCCGAGCAAACGCATTCGACATCCAGGTATTTTTCCGTATAGCGCCCGGAGAGCACGAAGCTAAGATAAGCGTGTGAATGACAATGCCGCGAGAGTACGAAGCCTTGCGGATAGCTGCTCTCCATCAGCGAAAACCCTGGAATGTCCCGCCGCCGGACAACAGTGCCCGAAATGTCCGTAATCGGACAGCTTGGGAACTGGCGGTGAAACGCGACGCCTAGAGCATTCATGGCTAGATAGCTCTGCGGAGAGCCGTTCCCCAAATTGGACGCTGGCTCCGGCGAATAGTTAGCTTGACGATTGATCGATTCCGTTTCCGACTTACACCCGTTCATATACTCCTCTTACGTAGACCACGCCTGATTTGTTTGATGCATTGATTCGCCTAAGTGAAAAAAAGTTGCAACAAATCGCTGCGCGCGTTGCTTTTCCCACCAGCGAACATCGCGTCCCAGAAGCGCACATAAGTACCTGAAAATGATTTAACGTTTTGCTAACCCGCGCACACAAACGTTCAACGAGTCCAAGACTCCTGTCGCCGCAGAGACTTACTCTGAATGCGTTGGCTGGATCGGAGTTTGACAATGCGAGTGCTTGGAGAGCTTGCTCTCACCCTCGTTGTTCTACTGATCACTTCTCCTGCCACCTGCCGCGGTGACGGCGCTCCCGGAAGTAAGGAGCAAGAGGCAGGCAAGAAGGCATTCGATCAAGGCCGATATCAAGAAGCGGAGTCGCTGTTCCGCACCAGCGTGATGTTGCAAGAGCGCGCGGAGCAGCGTGACGACTCGCAGCTAGCGGCAGCCTGGCAGAACTTGGCCACGGTCTATCTCGCGGAAGGAAAGCACGCGCAGGCCGAAAGACTCTACCGGCAGGCCCTGCAGGTTTGGGAAGCAGTTCCCGGCAGAGAGGGATCGGCGGCCGTGGTACTGAATAACCTTTCCGCGCTGCTACGAGCTACGGCACGATACCCGGAAGCCGAAGCGGCTGGTCTTCGGGCCGTGAAGACATTGGAGCGGCTTGCCGGAGCAGAACACCCGGAGCTGCCCCGGACGCTCGAAAATCTCGGAGAGTTGTACGCGGCGCAGGGTAGATATACCGACGGAGAACGAGTCCTGGTGCAGGCTATCGCCATTCAAGAAAAAGTTTCCGGCAAGAATCATCCCGATGCGGCGGCTTTGTACGGCAGCCTGGGCGGCATCTACCGGTCTCAAGGTAAGTATGCTCTCGCGGCTGACTATCTTCTGCAGGCCGTGACCCTATCGGAGAAAGCGCTGGGGCCCAATCATCCGCGAGTTGCTTCCATGCTGACCAATCTCTCTGTCGTGTACGCGGAGCAGAGCAAGTACAAGGAAGCCGAAGCGCTGCTCCGCCGCGCGCTGAGCATTTGGCAGCAGTCGTTGGAACCGGATCATCCGGACGTAGCGGCTGGGATGGCGAACCTGGCGGCCGTTGAGTTCGCGCGACACCGCTACAAGCAAGCGATCGAGCTCGACCGCAAGGCGCTGGCCATCGACGAATCGATCCTGGGGCCCGATCATCCAACGGTGGGAATCAACTTGAGCAATCTCGGCGGGGCGCTCACGGAAACACATCACTACCGGGAAGCGGAAGAAGTCCTACGCCGCGCCGTTGCGATCGCGGAGAAACCGGGGCGCGCAGTTCGGCCGTTCGGCGCCGACGCACTGCGCAATCTTGGACGCCTTTATCGCATCGAAAGCCGTGACGCGGAGTCGGCGGACTGTTACCGGCGCGCAATTGAAATCCGGGAAACGATGCTGGGAGCGAATCATCCCCGGTTGATCGCCGACCTGGAAGCCTACGCCGATGTGATGCGCGAAATGCGGGAATACGCGGAGGCGGAGAAAGCGCAAGTGCGCGCGCTGGGGATTCAGGTTCGGAATGCGCTGCATCCGTAAAGCAGGTGTTAGGTTTTAGGTGCTAGGTGTTAGGGGTGGATTGCGGCTGCGCCGCCTTCTTCCTTTATTGAACTTTAGCCCCAGAGTTCGTTGATCGGGCCGTAGACGTCTTGCTCGGAGAAGGGTACGTATTCGAATCCGCGGTTGAGTGGATCGTCGTGGCGCACCGTGGTCCAGTCGATACCGAGCGCCGAATAGATGGTGGCCTCGATGTCCTCCGGCTTGATTTCGCGGTTTCGCGACCAGCCCGGATCCGCGAGGAATGCGCCGCTCTGGTCGGTGGAGCCGATGGCTCTGGTGCCCACTACTTTCGCTCCGGCAAAAAGAGCCGTCTGCTGGACGTGATGATCGCGTCCGGCATTCACGGTGAGCGGACCGACGGTTCGGCCGAATTCGCCTACCGCCACGATCAATGTTTGATCCAGTGTCCCATCCTGCTTCAGGTCCGTGAGCAAGGCGCCGAGACCGGCGTCGAATTGCTTGGACATCGATTGCAAGTTCGCGTTGGGAGCGTAAATATTCACGTGATGATCCCAGCTTCCGAATGAGATCTGCACGAAGCGCGTCCCTAGATTCTTTCGAAACAGATTGCGCGCGGTGATGCACGCGTTTCCAAAGCTGGTATTGCCATATGTGTTGCGGGTAGCCTGATCGAAGTTGAAGACCTGGTTCACGGAGTCGCTATACATCACCCGCCGAGCGGCAAGATTGTCCTTGAATACTTCGCCCAAGGCCGGCCCCAGATCGGGACTTATTTCCAACTGCGCGTCAATGTCCAGCTTCATCCCGTATCGACGGTCGAGCACCGCGCCGCCTCCGGGATGCGTGGAGTTGGGCAGACCGCCACCATTGGGATTGATGTAGAACGGAGCATCGTCGGGCGGGAAGTAGCCGGCGCCGGGCCCGTCGGATGCATTCAGAGAAATGAAGGCTGGTAGAACGCGCTTGGACGGATCGCCGCCCAACTCCATGGCGACGACTGAGCCGATATGCGGCGCGATCTTCGACAGCCCGGAACTAGGGTTGCGCCCGATCTGCATCCAGGTTTGCGCGATGCCGTGCGCGGCGGCCCACGCGCGTATGGAGCGCACGAACGCGATGGAATCCATGTGATTCGCCAGGTTGGGCATCAGGCCCTGCGGAAAGCGCAGATCGCCATAGCTGGTGGGATTGAAATAGGAGGGAGTCCAGGATCCTTCCTTGAGATCGAACGTGTCGGTGTGGCTGGGAGCGCCGGTGAGCAGGATGAACAGGCAATTCTTCGCGGTGCCGACCGGAGTGACCGCTGCCTTGGCGACGGTCTCCATGGGCCGCGTGGGCAGCAGGAAGTAGCCGCTCAACGCAGTGGCCATGTGCCGGAAGAACATCCGCCGGCCGATGTGCGGCAAGCGCCAGAATTGCGTGCCTTTGATCTTGCTCCAGTCGTATCCGAATCGATCCTTCATGTTTCTCTCCGGCTCAGTAGCTAAATAAAAAGTCCAACTTGTTGATGCACACCCACGCCAGGTCCTCGATCACGGTGTTCCGGGCCGTGGCGTTGGCGGCGCTCTGCAAGTAGGGGAGGGTGTGGGCGCGCTCGTAGTCGCTGGGCAATCGCGACAGGAAGGTCAAGAACATCTGATCGATCAGCGCGTTATTGTCCGTGATCTTGGACATGGCGAGCAACGTGGGAGACGCACTGACCTTGGTGCGGCTGACCACGAAATTATCGTTCATCAGGTTGAGCTGCTGCAGAATGGAAGGCGCCTGACTGCGCTGCGTGGTGTCGCGATTACCTCGCAAAAAACTGTTCAGGAAGCTCGACACGGCGCCATTGCTACGAGGCTCGGAAGTGTCGGGAAGCTGCATGGCCAACGTGACGGGGTCCGCCCAATTTTGGACAGTGTACTTGTTGAAGACGCCGGTGGCAACGGAAATGGCGTCGTGAATCTCTTCCGCGTCCAGCCGCCGCGGGTAGTGGCGCGCGAACAGAGGGACATATTGCACGTTCCAGTCGCCGTCATAACGGGAACTGAGCTGATAGGCGGACGACTGTGCGATCAAGCGGAGCGTGCCGCGCAAGTCGAAGTAGTTGTCCGCGAAATTCTTCGCGAGTTTTTCCAGCAACACTGGGTTCAAGGCCTGGAGCGTCCACGGATCGGGCGGTGGGTTCTCCGGATCCAGACGCGCCGGATCGAGCTGATCCACCGGTTCCACCAAACCGAGATTGAACATTGCTTTCCAAATGCGATTGGCAAAGTTACGCGCAAACATCGGATCGCTGGTGATGAATCCAGCAAGCGCCGATCGCCAGTTTCCATCTTTTGGCGTCGCGCCGGTGGCCTGATAGACTGGCGTCAAAGTCTTGATGCTGCCAACGGGAACGCGGTTGGGGCGATTCCCGTAGTTGGTGTTGAGATCGTAGCTAACGGTCGACGTCGTAACGTCGCTAATGATAGTGCTGTTGGTGTAGCTGTCGGGCGGCGTTGCGGTGCGATACCCGGTGAGGCGCGTGCGCGAAAAGAACGCGGCCATTTTCTCGGCCTCGGTTCGCGTCACCTGGCTGCCCCACAGATTGGTGAGATTCAGGTGGTTGAAGCCGTTATGGCAAAGCAGGCAATCGTAGCTGCCCATCCCGAGAAACGCCGTCGCGGTGCGAACCAGCATTCCATCGTAGGTGTCCTGCGCGGGTCCGCCCGTAATACTGCCGCCGATAATGAAATTGGCGGCGCCGAAATCCTGGTCGTAATTGTTGCCGCTGAGTGCAATGCTGTCGTAGGCAATATCGTGCATGGACTTGCCGCCCATCACCGACCAATAGAGGTACGAATAAAAATTGTTGCGGCCGGCAATCTGGCGGTTGACCGCGGCAGTCACTTGCGACACGTTGTTCTGCAGTACGTCGCCCAACCATAAGGTCCATTTGTCGGCGAACTGTGGGGAGTAGAGTAACTGCTCGATCGCCGCGTTGCGCTTGTCCGGATCGGTATTGGCGACGAAGGCCCGAATGTCGTCCGGCGCAGGGAGACGGCCGGTCAAATCGAGATTGATTCGGCGGAAGAATTCTTCATCGGTGGTGAGCCGCGCCGGTTGCACTTTGGCGGCCGCAAGCGCGTTGAAAATCTGATCGTCGATGAAATTGTGGCGCGCGATGGATTCCGCAGTCGCGCGAGGTGTGGCTGCCGTCGCTGTCGCCTTTTGGAATTGCTGAGCTCGCCGGGATACCTCAGCTTGGACGCGCCCTTGAACTGCCAGAAATCTGTCGGGCGCTGCCTGGAACGTGCAATTTGATCCGGAAATGCTTGCCGAAATATCGTCTTGGGCAGCCAACACGCCGAGCGCCGCCGCTGCTGAAGCGACGAACCACAAAGAAAACTTCATACACCCTTCCCCTTACGGCAACCAAACACTCAGCCGCGATAGAAGTTGCCAATGGTGTTAAGTATATCTCAGTTCTGGGAAAACGTACGTTAGCTGACGTTACTTCAGCTCGGGGCTGCTGGCGTTGGCTGGCTCGGCCGACCAGTTCTGGTGGATGATCATGCTCTGGTCGCAGAAAAAGGTGCGGCGGCCGGTGCTGTTGTAGACCTTGGGATTGGCGTTCACCGTGTAGCCTTGCGGCGTGGCTGCCATGAGGAAGCTGTAACCGTCTTTTTCACCGGAGGCGAGGCTGGCAGGAAGCAGGTCGGCTGCTGCGGGCCCAGGTCCGCCACTGGCCGGAGGCCCCAATTCCGCGAGTGTGGTCGCGTATTTTCCGAACTGCGACAGGTATTGCGATTGCGAAGTATTGATGGTCTGGATTTCGCGGATGACGGCCATCTCGCTGGCGTTCATGCGCGCGGTGCCTAACTTGGGAACGGCAATGGTAAGAATAATCAGGATGATCGCGATAACGATCAGGAGCTCGATCAGCGAGAAGCCGCGAGTGCGGCGCCGGGCATGGGACTGCTGCATGACATAATTATGACGCGAAACCGGGGTGGAGCGTGCAGGGCTCGATATGGCGATTAATGACGATCACCCCTGATGGCACCTCGCCACGCCAGAAAGTTTGTTATCGCATCGTTAGGTCCCTGAGTCTTCAAGAGGGCCCGTATCTTCGGCAACGAGTAATCCAACGGCCAATAGGACAACCCTGACAAAGCATACCGTCTCACGGAAACGTCGGGATGGTATATATAGCCGGCGAGGATGTCGAACGAAGCGTCGTCGGGTACGCCAAGGAGGCTAGGCAACGTATCGGTCAGAAGTTCGGCGGGATCGGTGGGGGGATGGTTGCGGATGCTCTGAAGCCATTCGGCGCGTTGATTGGGTTTGGCGGGCAGCACCTGAATAGGAGTCCACTCGGAGCGGGCCCTGAGGTCCACCTGGTCCGGCACTACTCTTGGAGGCGTCTTTCGGAGCGTGTAACGGACTTCGTATTCTCCCGGCACGTCCAGTCGGTAGAGCAAGTGCAGCGGCAAACGATCGGATCGCATTTTCGTCCCAGTTGCATAGGGTCCGCAGATATTGCCACCGATCCTAATGGGGTACCACGCCCAGTCAGGTCGCGCAAGCAGCGGGAGCCGTTGCCCATTGCGTCGGGCCTCGACCATATTGCATCCAAACCCGGCTGGACCAAAAACGGACGGGTATCCCACGGCGCCCTCGAACGGAACATCGATCTTTAGCCAGACCGGCATATCGGTGTAGGCGGGGCCGTCGAGCGAAACCGTGACCCAATTCGAGCCGGCCCTCATTGTGACCGGCTGGCTGGATTGGTCCTTGTAAACCACCCGAACGTCGACAGTCCCGCTTTTAGGCGCATCCAGGGGAACCTTGAAGTTGATCTGCTTGTCGGAGACGTAGAGCAGTTCGGCTGGCATGTCACCAAGAAGGACCTGGGTGCCGCAATATTCCTTTGGGTAAGTGGACTGGGGACGTGTCTCCCTGCATTGCCCCGGGGCTGGCCCGAGGTTGGTTCCGTAGATAATGAGGTACGTCCCCGGTACTACGGATTTTGCGGGCCGGTCGCCGCGCGCAAGTCCAGCAGCCGTGAATGCGGGCGGCGAATCGGCGCTCGCCACTGCGATAACAAGTAGCACGAGCGCGAGCAGCCGCCAGCACGTCATATCTCAATTAGACGCCGTTTCAAGCCGGAAAGGTCACTTGCTTGATAATTGAGTGGAGGAGTGACGCATGGACCCGACCGGTGGGCGTGACAACATCGTGGAGAAGCGTGGTAGGCCCAGAGCAGTTCCGCTAAGTATTAAGGGCTATGTGCGCTTTGCCGCTCTCGAGCCTGAAGTCCTCCGAGTAATCGGAGAGGAATCGCGGCGCACAGGCACGGATGCCATCAGCTCACGCCGAATCGACCAGATCATCAAGGCTGCACGCGCGCATCAGCCGAAGCGTGGATGATCACGCCTCGCGACTTCATCGGCATCGTGGCGCCGCATCTGATCGCATGAGGATATTTTACCGACCTACTGCGAGACGATCACCGCCGGGACATTTTGCTCGCGGACCAGCTTGTTGAACGCCGCCAGGTCCGGACCGGTCAGCTTTTTCAGTGTTTCCAATTGCGCGTTCACTTGGCTCGCGAGGTCTTCATAAACCTGCGTGGACTGCACCGTCGGAGCGTGATCCGAGCTTTCCACCGTTCCTTCCAGCGCGGCCAGCTTGTTGTTCAGCTTGATCGGAAAGTTCAGCGGATCTTCGTTTGCTTTGTTCTTGGTCTGGTAAAGCGCCTCTTCCACCGTGGTCAGATTCTTCGCTAGGGTCTTGGCGGCGTCCACTACTTTCGGGTCTTTCACGCGCTGCGCGTATTCATCCAGTTGCTTGCGGATGTCGCGAATCTGAACCACGGCATCGTTCGCCTGGCTCAACTTGTTGTGAATCTGCAGTGCGACTTCCAACTGCCGCGCATAGTCATCGGGAGTCGTAGCCAGGCGCGGGTCCTTCTTCACAACGAAGCGCTGCGTTTGTGATTTGCCGTTGGCGGTCAAACGAACCTGATAGGTCCCGGGCACGATGGCCGGCCCCCGCACGCTGCCCGCCCACATGATCAGTCCCGGGAAAGTGGTGGCGTCGGGATAGTGCAGATCCCATACGAAGCGATTCAGTCCTGCCACCGTCGGCACGCGATCCGCGCCCGCGGGCCTGCGTGGAAAATCCTCCTCGTCTTCTCCGCCCGCACCTTCCTTCTTCTCCGGCGGCTTGCTCGAGAACTTGCGGATCGACTTACCGGAGTTGTCCAGAAACTCCAGCGTCACCTCGCCGGTGGGCTTCTTGTCGAAGGAAAAGTAAACTACCGCACCAGCCGGAGGATTCTGCCCTTGCGCGCCGCCGGGCGGCAGACGGAACCCGCCGCGCAACGTGCGATAAGTGTCCTTCGGCTGGAACAGCTTCATGTCTTCTTTCAGCGTGCTGCCGGCGAGTTGGTACAACAGCGGCAGATCGTCGAAGATCCAGAACGCGCGACCTTGCGTCGCCACCACCAACTCGTTCTCGCGCTTTTGAAATGCAAGATCGGTGATGGGAACCACCGCCAAGTTGAGCTGGAACGATTTCCACGCTCGGCCGCCGTCGAACGAAACATACATGCCAGTTTCAGTGCCGGCGTAAAGCGCATTGCGATGGTTCGGATCTTCGCGAATCACGCGCGTGAAGGCGTTCGCAGGAATGCCGCTGTTGATGCGCGTCCAGGTCTTGCCGTAGTCGGTGGTCTTGTATAGAAATGGACGAAAGTCGTCGAACTGATACATCGTGGCGGCGAAGTAGGCAGTGCCGGCATCGAAGGGCGACGGCTCGATGGAGTTAATCTGAATCCATTCCGGCATGTCCTTCGGCGTGACATTGCTCCAATTCTTGCCGCCGTCTTGCGTGACATAAACCAGTCCGTCGTCGGAACCGGTCCAGATCAGCCCCTTCTTCACCGGCGACTCGGCCATGGTGAAGATCACGTCGTAATACTCGATGCTGGTGTTGTCCTTGGTGATGGGACCGCCCGATGGTCCCTGCTTCGATTTATCGTTGCGCGTCAGATCGCCACTGATCACTTCCCAGCTCGATCCGCCGTTGGTGGTTTTGAACACGTGATCGCCGGCGCAATAAAGCGTGTTCGGGTCGTTGGGTGAAAACACGATCGGGTAGTTCCACTGGAAGCGGTACTTCATCGCCTCCGCGCCGTAGCCCATCGGATTGTCAGGCCACACGGTGACGTTGCGAAGCTGGCCGGTGGAATGCTCGTAGCGCGTCAGCAGTCCGTCATAGGAGCCGGCGTAGACGATGTCGGAATTTTTCGGATCGGGCGCCAGCCAGCCGCTCTCGCCGCCGCCGACATCGTACCAGTCGCGTATGCCGATACTGCCGCCGTCACTGCGCGTCGCGATGCGCACCGTGCTGTTGTCCTGCTGCGCGCCATAGGCGTGATAAGGAAAATCGTTGTCCAGCGCGACGCGGTAGAACTGCGCCGTGGGCTGTTGATCCTGGGTAGTCCAGGTGCGGCCGCCGTTGGTGGAGACATTCACGCCACCGTCGTTGCACTCGATCATGCGGTTGGAATCGTTGGGCGCGATCCACAGGTAATGATTGTCGCCGTGCGGCGTGCGAATGGCCGTGTAGGTTTTGCCGCCGTCGTCGGAGCGATAAAAGCTGGTGTTGAGAGCGTACACCGTGTCGGCCTTCTGCGGATCGGCGAAGATGCGCGCGTAGTACCAGGCGCGCTGCAGCAGCTTGCGCTCCGTGTTGACCTTGGTCCAAACCTTGCCGGCGTTGTCGGATCGGAAGACGCCGCCGTCTTCTGCTTCAACGAGAGCCCACAAGCGATCCGAATTCACTGGCGACACAGTAACTCCTATGCGCCCGAGAATTCCCTTGGGCATGCCGGGAGCGCGGCTGAGATCGGTCCAAGTATCGCCGCCGTCGGTGGATTTGAACAGGCCGCTGCCGGGGCCGCCGCTTTCGAGATCCCAAGGCAGGCGATGCATGTCCCAGAACGCCGCATAGATTGTGTTGGGACTATTCGGATCGAGAATCAAATCCACGGCGCCGGCATTCTTCCCGCGCGTGTAAATCTGCTTCCAGGTCTTTCCGCCGTCGGTGGTGCGATATACGCCGCGCTGGTCGTTGGGCCCCCACAGATGGCCGAGCGCCGCGACATAAACGATGTCGGGATTTTTCGGATGCACACGGACCGCACCGATGTGATACGTCTCCTGCAGCCCAACGTTTTTCCACGTCTTCCCAGCATCGGTGGACTTGTAGACTCCATCGCCCTGCGACGCGTTACCGCGAATATCCGGCTCGCCCATGCCGACATAGACGACGTTGGGATCCGATTCCGACACGCCGATCGCGCCCACCGAGCCGGTCTTCAGTTGGCCGTCGGTGACTGGCGACCAATCCGCGCCGCCGTCAGTGGTCTTCCAAACGCCGCCGCCGGTCCCGCCGAAGTAATAAACGTTCGGCTGCGAGGTGACACCGGAAACGGCGACGGAGCGCCCGCCGCGAAACGGTCCGATGTTGCGATACTTCAGCTCCTTGAGCGAATTAAGGTCGGGCTGGGCGGAGATGAACAGAGCGGTGGCGAAGAAAGTGGCAAGGGTTTTCATACCGGTGGCGATCATAGCACAGGGGCGAGTTACTCTAGAGACTCGTCCCGTGTCCGAGATTATCGCGGCTCCCTGGCGGCCTCTAGGCGCGCGTCCGCAGGGGTTCCGGCGCCGCTGGCGCTCCGCGCAATAGTCCCTCTGCGCTCAGATCTTCATCAATATCGGGCCAGTGGATGCCATAGCCAGCGCTGCTCAGCTTCCAGTTCTGGCGCTGTTCGGGGGCAGCGCCCAGGAGCCTTGGATACCAGACCAACGGAACGATAATTGTACGTCCGTCAATCAGGTCCACTGCCAGAGTGTCCTCTGTGAAGTGAACACCCTTCACGCGTTCTCCCGGCCTAAGTTCGGAACCTTGCATTCCATTCCTCCAGCAGCGTAGTTTCGTTATCCGTGAGCATCCTTTGTATCCGCCGAAGTTCCACCGGACTAAATCCCAGATCCAGCGCGAGTGCGACGGGATTCAGCCAAAACTTGGCCGACTGATCGTCGCGATCCACGTGTACATGGGCCGGTTCGTTCGGTTCGTGACTAAAGAAGTACACGCGGTACGGACCGGATCGCAAGACGGTCGGCACACCTCCAGTATCTCACTGTCGCGCGTTTACCACCCTGGAGGAACTTCGCCTCTGAATGAGGCGCTGGCGGAGTTCCGTAAGCGGGAACCTGGAGCGGATGTCGCGAAGGACGGCCTCTTCCTGTCTCTCTACATCGCGTAAGTAGGCGTCGACCTCGGAGCGATGCTTTAGGTAGAACGCAATGGTGGCATAAAGATCAGCCAACGGAACGGAAGGAAATTGTTCGGCCATTTCTTCTGCCGTCGCTCCCTCCAGAAAAGGAGTCAGGACGCTTTCCAGCGTCACTCGAGTCCCAGCGATGCGGCACACTCCGTGCTCATCCATCCGCAATGGAGCAGTCTCCGGGCGAATTAGCAAGGCGGTGCTCATTAGATCGTGCCTGCTAATGATTTTACCGGATTGTCGGCCTCCGCCTTCGCCGCACTTCCGCCGCCCGCACCTGCCGCTCGTTCATGCCGAAGTAATGCGCGATCTCGTGCCATACCGTCTCCGCCACCAGCTTCTCAAGTTGCGCCAGATTGCCTGCCATGCGCTCGTGCGGACCCTGGTAGATGGTGATCTGATCCGGCATCACGAAGCCGTCGCTCACGCTGCGTTGCGTCAATGGCCGGCCCTGATACAAGCCCAGCAGATCCGGACGCGGCGGCTCCTGCTCCACCACAATAGCCACGTTTGCCAGCCGTTGACGGAATCGCCGCGGTACCTTGCGCAAGGCACGTTCCACCAGCGCGTCGAAATCTTCCGCCCGCATACTTCTAATGTAGAGTGAATCAAGATGGATGTACTTCAACCGCTCGATATCACGTCGTGGGACGGCCCGTTACCTCTCCGGACGGTCGAGCGAGCCGCGGATGCCCTCGAATCGGGAAAGCTCCTTTACGTCGAGCATCTCCCCTTCGAATTGCTCGACGCCGAGCACCGCTTTCTCACTCCCGATTGCCTGGACGGCAAATCGAAGAACATCAGTTTTCGCCCCAGCTCCGGCGTCTTGCGCGGCACTCGCCTGAACGGATCCGATCGCGACGAATTGCTCGCCATGTTGCGCCGCTATTCGGCTCGATCCTCCACTCTGCTCAAGGCGCTCTGTCCGTCCTACGCGGATCAGCTCACTCTCGGATTTACCAGCTTCCGTCCCGCCGAGATCGCCGGCCGTGCCGTATCCTGGCGCCACGACGACACCAGGTTGCACGTCGATGCGTTTCCTTCCCGCCCATTGCAAGGTCTGCGAATTCTCCGCGTCTTCAGCAACGTCAGCCCGCGCAGCCCGCGAATGTGGCGCGTCGGCGAACCGTTCGAGCAGGTCGCGGCCAAATTCCTGCCTGGAATCCCGCAGCCCCTGCCAGGATCTTCCTGGCTGCTCCACCAACTGCGAATCGTAAAAGGCCGCCGAACCAGCTATGACCACTTCATGCTCAACATTCACGACCGTATGAAGCGCGACCAGGTCTACCAATCGGAAGTTCCGCAAACGCAGTTTGCCATTCCCCCGGGCGCCACGTGGGCTTGCTTCACCGATTCGGTGTCCCACGCCGCCATGTCCGGCCAGTTCGCCTTCGAACAGACCTTTTACCTGCCGGTCAACGCCATGAAAGATCCGCAGCACTCTCCGTTGCGGGTGTTAGAACGCCTGGCGGGCCGCACGTTAGTCTAAGACCAATCAAATCAGCCGCCACTATCGATTCGCCGACGGTCCAACGTAAGACTCCCGCGAGCCATCCTGACGAAATTCGATGGTTCGCACCGAACGGATCGAATGCCCCGGCCAAGTGATAGGTAGCAAAGTCAAAGATTTTGCGTCTTCCACCAGCGAGGCGGCGGTCTTGTCGTCTGCCGGCTGAACATCCAAAACCTTCCCGCGCCCATCGACCAAAACAAGCACACGGCCCGTCGTCCCCGAGCCCGCTGGACTCTGCATTTCCTGCAAACGAGAATCGAGCTTCTCCTCGCCGTCTAGAAGGTTTGCGAGTACCTGCCGCACCTCTTCTGAATCGAACCGCGCAAAATCGTGACGCGAGCGAGCGACCGCAAAGTGTTTCAGCGACTCATCCACGTGTCCCAACTTTGCGAGTGTCGCAGCCAAGTGAAGCTCGGTATAGGCGCGTGGAATAATCGCTTCGCCGGAAAGCAGGTATGGTTCAGCCTCCGCATACTTCCCTTGTCGATAGAGCGCCCATCCCGCCGTATCGAGCATCGAGGCGAGTCGCCGCAATGGCGCCGCGCATTTGTCGTCTTTCGATAACGTTTCCGATTCGCAGACGCCGCGCGCTTGAGGTTCGAGCGCGCCCAAGATTAGCTTCATAGCTCTATCGAGTTGAATACCCGCATCGGCCAGATAAAATGCGACGTCGTTCTCGATGGTCGCATTATGGACTAAGGCGAGCGCCCGATCAAGGCTCTTCGCGCCTTCCTCAATTTGCCCGCGCTTGATCTGCGCCTGCCCAAGTCGCGACCACCTAGTGGCGTCTTCCGGACTGATTTCCGAAGCGATCAAGGCTTCTTCCAGTGCTTTCTCCCACTGGCGCTTGGCGGCGTAACCGATGACTAGATCGAAATGCGCACTGGGGTCGCGAGGATATATGGAGATCTGCTTCCGGAACCATTCCATGGCCTCGTCATCCTGCAACCTCGCCCGGTACACCAGCCCGATGTTTCTATAAGCGTACTTCTCGTCTGGATTGATTTCTATTTCGTGCTTGTAAGCTTCTTCCGCCTTGGCGTAGTCGCGGAGAGCATAGTAGGCACGCCCCAGACTATTCCACACCGAGCGGCTCCTGGGATCCAATTGAGTCGCCTCCAAGTATTTGCGCTTTGCTTCCTCATAGTCGCCACGGCGATACGCCGCGGAGCCTGCGGCGGCCAGCCCGGCAAAGGATGACGGCGCCGCCGTCGACGCGGAAACTGAGTGCCGTTCGAACCGGGATCCTTTGCTTAATTCGGCCATACCTGACTTGAGGAATTCCACGAAGGCATCCCAATCCGCCGGCTGAATCACGCTCCCCGTCAGTTCCATCGAGTGCTTCTCTAACAAATGGCCACTCTTGTATGAGGAATCGAAATCGAACGCCCCGAACGCGGCCTTGCGATGTACCGGCATACTGCTGACAATCGTCAGCGACTGGTCGACTATCAAATCCACAGTCGCTTCAACCGAGAACGGCTCAAGCGGGAATTCCCGATCCGGCTTGTTGCGTGGATCAAGCTGCATCGAACCCGAAGCCCCCATGTCGAAAGGAGTGGAGGTTTTGGAGGGAGAAAGGAAGTCCTTCGCGTGTACCTCCCATTGGACCCAAAATG
>DASQGY010000304.1:0-7284 GCA_035632375.1 Bryobacteraceae bacterium
GCTTTGCTTCATCGACGCTCGCCGCCCGCACCACAGGGACGATTCCTACGTCTGCGATCTTCTGGATTACCTCATCAATCGTCATCTTCGTTACCGGCCGTTCGTTACCGTTCGATCCGCGCTGTCCGGGCGGTCATCGCCTGCAATACTTCCGCGAGCGTCGCCATGGTCGTATCGCCGGGCGTCGTCATCGCCAGGGCGCCGTGGGCGGCGCCGCACTCGACGGCCCACTGCGGATCCTTCCCTGACAGAAAGCCATAGATCAGCCCCGATGCGAAAGAGTCGCCGCCGCCGACTCGGTCGTAAATTTCAAGATTCTCGCGCGCGGGAGCTTCATGGAAGCTGCCGTCGTAATAACACAGCGCGCCCCAGTCGTTCACGGTCGCGGTCTTGGCATGGCGAAGAGTCGTCGCAATCACCGCTAGCCGCGGATATTTCTTCACGACGGCCTCGATCATGCGCTTAAATCCGCCAGACTCGAGTTTGGAATGCTGTTCGTCGAGGCCTGCGACCTGAAAGCCCAGCGCTGCGGTGAAATCTTCTTCATTGCCCAACATGACGTCAATCAGAGGAGCGAGGCGCCGGTTTACTTCCTGAGCTTTGGCCTTTCCCCCGATCGATTTCCAAAGCGACGCGCGATAGTTTAAATCGTAAGACACGATCGCGCCCGCGCGCCTGGCGGCCTGCATGGCCTCTTCGGCGACGATCGGCGTCGTCTCTGACAGCGCGCAAAAAATTCCTCCAGTGTGGAACCAGCGCGCACCATCTCTCGAGAAGATCTGATCCCAGTCGATCTGGCCGGGCTTAAGTTGTGAAATTGCAGTGTGTCCACGATCCGAACACCCGAGCGCCGCGCGAATGCCAAAGCCGCGTTCTGTAAAATTCAGCCCGTTTCGCACGGTGCGGCCAACTCCATCGTAGGGCACCCATTTGACGTATGTCTGGGCTACGCCTCCCTGGAGCATGAAGTCTTCCACGAGCCGTCCTACAGGATTGTCCGCCAACGCAGTGACGATCGCAGTGTCCATGCCAAAGCAGCGCTTCAGTCCGCGAGCCACGTTGTACTCGCCGCCACCTTCCCACGCCCGAAACTGGCGCGTCGTCGAGATGCGCAGATCGCCGGGGTCGAGACGCAGCATGACCTCGCCCAGAGCCACCAGGTCCCGCGCGCATTCTTGCTTCGGTTTGATGTTGAGCTTTGGCATGTTTTCAGGAGCTCGCCGGCGCCGCATCCGGACTCTGCGACAGCGAATTTGCCGGAACCTTAGCAACCTGGACCAGTGCTTTTGCAGGATCCACCGCCAGCCAACTTACTGCCCCCAGAAGACAGAGTGCGGCCGCAGCTAGAAATGACGCCGTCCATCCCCAACGAGCAGCGATCCACGGTGTGAGTGAGCCGGTCACCGCTCCGCCAATTTGACCGCCCATGTTCATGAATCCCGACACTGAGCCGGCAGAATTGCCCGCGATGTCTGCGGTCACCGACCAGAACGAACTCTGCGACAAATATAGAGCGCCTGCTCCACCGGCCAACACGACGCTGGCCAGCCGTGCCCCTTGAACCCGCGCGCCGCAAGCGATGAACACGCTCGCAATCGCCATGGCGAACGCGGCCAAACCGCTCCGCCCTAGCCGTGGGCCACGCCATTTCGTAAGGCGGTCATTCACTTGTCCGCCGACTAGGCAACAGATCAGCATCGCCAGAAAAGGCAGCATGGAATAGAACGCGCTGGCCTTCAGGTCGAGGCCACGAACCTTCGCGAGATATCTGTAGAACCAGCTGAAGAAAATCCAGGCCACATAGCCGTAACAAAAATAACTCGCAGTCATGGCCCAGACTTCGCGGCTCTGCAGTATCTGCCTCCACGACACCAAACTCAGCTCGCTCTTTGCTGACGACAACGTCAGGCCACCCTGAATCGTTGCACGTTCGGACTCCGACACGCCCTCGTGCTCCGCCGGCGTGTCGCGGGCGGCGGAATACCAGACGGCTCCTGCCACCAGCCCAATGCCAGCGCATACCCAGAACGATGATCGCCATCCATAATGGACCATCAGGTAAGTGATTAACGGCGGTGTCACCGTTCCGCCAGCGCCAACGCCGGCAAAAATCCACCCATTGGCGATGCCGCGTTCGCGCATCGGAATCCAATGGGCCACAAATTGATTCGCCGCAGGATAGATGACAGACTCTCCGGCGCCCAGCAAGAACCGCACAGCCAAGAACAATGACAACGCACCCGTAATGTTCGCGGGCACGAGCGCCGTCAAGGCGGTAAAAGTTCCCCAACAAATCACTCCTGCCGTTAGTACGATACGCGGGCCAAAGCGCTCTGCCAAACGTCCGCCGACCGTCTGAAACAGCGCGTAGCCAAGCACGAACGCGCTGAACACCGGGCCGAGTTGCACGTCCGTTAGATGGAACGCTTCTGAGATCGAGACGCTGGCGATGGAGAAGTTGACCCGATCGAGATACGACACTGCGCTGAGGACGAACAGCCAGAACACCAGGAACCAGCGCACGCGGGTTGTTGTGCGAGCTTCCAACGCGATCTCTTTTCTACGCGGAATGTTCGCGCAATACGCGCGAGAGTTGTTCGGCCACAATCTTGTCTTCGCCGGGCTGAAGCATGAACGAATTCATCGACAGGCCCGGTCGATCTTCGCCTCCGGCGATCACAATCGCCGGCTTGGAATTGCGCAACAACTTTGAAACCTCGTGCGGCGCCAGCGAAATCTTCGAATCCCATGTGATCTGCATGTGCGGAACGTGATTCGCAATTTCCGGAGTGAAGAACGACGTGCTCACCCCCGGAATTTTCGTCAGCTCGCGCGAAATCCCCTCCAGCCTCCCTTGCCATTCCTTGGCCAGCGCCTCGTGATCTTCTTTCAGATAGAGTTCGAGCGCCTTCACCATTCCGATGATTTCTTCTTTGCCGACTTTCTGGCTGCGTCCAATCGTGTCTTCGTGCGGACTGTTGTTGAGCAACGCATTCGCAACCAGCTCGCTCCTCCCGACCAGCAGCCCGGCGCATTGTGGTCCGCGGATCGCCTTTCCGCCGCTGAATGTCACCAGGTCAAATCCCATGTTCGTGTAGTCCCACAGGTGCGACACCGGAGGAGTGTCGGCCGCCGCGTCGTTCATGCAGGGGAGATTGTATTGTTTGGCCAGCTTCGGCCACTCGTCCACTTTGATCTGCCCGCTGGCATTCGCAAAATTTGTGAAGTGCATCATCGCGGTGCGTTCATTGACGGCTTGTCGTAATTGATCGCGGGTTTCGATCTCGATCAGCTTGATTCCCGTCGATCGCAATTGATGGTCGAACGGATTGCGGTGGGATTTCTGGATGATCACCTCAGACTTCATGCCTGTAAGGTCGGGGAGCTGGCGAATCCTGGCTTCGTCGTTGCCGGTTAGAATGCCCGCCAGTCCTGACTGAATTGCCGCCGCGGCTCCTGAGGTGACCAGCGCCGTGTAACCATCCGGCAGCTTCAGCATTTCCGCGATGCGTTTGCCCGCAGCGACTTCCAGTTGCGGAATGCTGACGAAGTGGCGACCAGCCATGGCCATCACCGCTTCGAGCTCAGGACGCAGCACCGATCCGCCGAGCATTGTCATCGTGCCCTCACAGTTGATCACGGTGGTCACGCCCAGTTCTTCATAGGGGTTGCCCGTCTGCCCAAAGCCGCTCACACTCGTGTTGCCGCTGGCCGTGGCGGCGCCGGTCGTCGAGAATAGCTTGCGCGGAGCCACGATGGACGCAATGATCGCGGCCGCGGTGCCCAGAAATCCACGACGGTTCCATGTTGAATTCAGTCGCATAGGAAATCTCCTCACATATCCCGTTCTTTATTGATCTTGCAACCTGTGCGCTCTAATTTCAGAGCGCTGCTCGGCCTTTCCAAGCCCGGCCGTCAGGGCAAAGCAAAACTGAACAAATCGCTGCCTGCGGCGATGGCGACGTACTGCTTTCCGGCGACCGCGTAGGTCATCGGAGACGCACTCATGTCCCGCCCGGTGTTGAAATGCCACAGCTGCTTGCCGGTTTGCGCATCGACCGCCTCGAACGATCCTGCATCATCTCCGAAGAAAATCAGGCCCCCCGCCGTGGTCATCGTGCCACCAGTGGAGTGGCCGCGCCCCGCCTGCGGATACTTCCACGCAAACGATCCAGCATCCAGGTTGAATGCGATCAGAATTTTCTGGGAAATCTCATCCGAAATTCGCTTCACCCCAGTCGCGTAGTATTCCTTGCCCTCGCGAAACGGCGGTGTTGGCCCGGAGAAATACGTTTCGCATTCTTCAAGGGCCAGGAAGTACGCCATGTGCGTCGATTCGTTGTACGACGGTGAATACCAGTTCGTCGCGCCGGAATACCCCGGACACACGCGACTTCCCGCAGGTGTAGGCTTGACGCCGCTGCGAATGGGCCGCCCCTGCGCGTCGATCCCCTTCGCCCAATTCAGCTTCTCGACAAACGGAGTCGCCGACAAGAATGCTCCATTCGTTCGATCCAGCACATACAAGTAGCCGTTCCGATTTGCCTCGATCACCAACTTTCGCGCCTCGCCTTTGTAGATGGCGTCGATCAGCATGGGCGTCTCGACCGCGTCGTAGTCAAACAAATCATGCGGCGTGAACTGGAAATACCACTTTAGTGTTCCGGAATCGGGGTCGATGGCGAGCAGGCAGTCAGTATAGAGGTCGTCTCCCGGTCGGACATCGTCATTGAAATCCGGCGCCGGATTGCTCGTACCCCAATAAATCAGATTCAGTCCGGGATCGTAGGTGCCGGGCATCCACGTCGTTCCTCCGCCGCGCAGGTAGGCTTGTCCCGGCCAACTCGAGGAGCCGAATTCTCCCGGCCCCGGAATCGTCCAGAAGCGCCAGGCAAGTCTGCCGGTCATGGCGTCGTAGGCAGCAATGAAGCCACGCACACCGTCGTCGCCCCCGGAGGTTCCCACCAGAACTTTGTCCTTCACTACAAGTGGAGCGCTGGTTGCGCCGTAGTTCCTGTTCCAATCGGCGTAGGCTACATCCCAGATCTGATTTCCTGAACGAGCGTCCAGGCACAGCAAATGAGCATTATCCGTTTCCATGTACACCCGGTCGCGCCAGACTGCAACTCCCCGCGTCACGTGGCGGGAAGCATCGTCGATGAGTCCCTCCGACGTTGGCCGCGAATGGTGCCAGACCACACGCCCGGTCTGCGCATCCAGGGCAAATGCATCGTTCGCGGCGGTAACGAACATCAACCCGTTCACCACTACCGGAGTATTCTCCAGCCAGTTCGAGTTCTGGGCATGAAACACCCATGCGGCGCGCAGGCGCGGAACATTCTCGGCGGTGATCTCGGTAAGACTGCTGAACCTGCGTCCGGAATAGTCGCCGTTGTAGGAGATCCAGTTAGCCGCCGGTGGTTGCACCAGCAAATCCTCGGCGCGGACATTCAGCCTTACTGGATCGGCCCCATTGTCGGCGGCCATAACATTCAAACCGCCGATGAGCAACAGAATGTAGGCTGCAGTGCGCATGCAATTCAAAACGCCGCCTTGAACAATTTCGCTTCCGAGGCGCCGTTTTTGTCGAGCGGCACACGGCCCGAGGCTTTATCTGGAAGCTGATATCCAAGTTCTCGCGAGATCTCCAGTCCCGCGCTCTGGATCAGCGGCGCAAGCTGTCGCAGGCGCGTTACTGGCATGCGCACCACTGGCGCCGTAACGCTGAGACTGGAATGCACGCTGCCCGTGTGATCCCAGATGGGCGCAGCGATACAACGAATGTGCATCTCATGTTCTTCCATATCGCAGGCGTAACCGTTCTTGCGGACCCGATACAGCTCCGTTGTCAGCTCTTGCAGGTTTCCCACGGTATTGGGAGTCAGGCGCCTCACGCTCAATTCCGGTAGCACACGATCGCGCTCATCCTGCGGCATGTAGGCGAGCATCACCTTACCGACCGCCGTGCAGTACAGCGGAACCGACGCTCCAATGCGCGAGTGGATACGCAGCGGCTCGGACGAGTCCAGCTTCTCCACATAGACCGCGGACAGCCCGTGACGCACCGTCAGGTGAATGGTCTCCCGCGTCTGCTGATTCAGTTCGCGCAGGTAAGGCAGGCTCAATCGGCGTATATCGAGCTGACCCACGGCTGCCTGCCCGATCGCGAAACACGCGATGCCGAGATGATAGGTGCCGTCCCCATCGCAGCTCAGAAAACCGGCCGTTACTAGATTTGCCAGAAAACGATGCACTGTACTTACCGGCAAGCGCGAAAGGCCGGCTACCTGCTTCGCAGTCAAACCGCGCGGCGACTCGCTGAACAGATGCAACAAGCGCAGTCCACGCTGGAGCGCCGTAATGTCGTACGTCCGTTTCGGAGCACGTGCCATGAACTATCCCACTGCAAAAATGAAAGTGCGAATTATCTGATGAAAATTGATTTTCCGCAAGCCCTCGACCTAGATCCTTCCAAATTTCTTCACCGCCGCCACAATCGACCTCATTTGCTCAATCACCGCGTACATCGAGTGCTCCTTGAAATCCATCTGCTGCGCCAGGGTCAACACCGCTTGTGCCTGCGCTCTCGGCACCACGGCAACGCCGTCGCTGTCCGCAACGACAATGTCCCCAGGATTAACGGGCACGCCATTGCACACCAGAGGAATCTGCGCTCCGGCAAACCGGTAGTGGTGCACCGAAGTGGAGGGCACAATCCCGGTGGCAAACACCGGAAAGCCAATCTTGCGCAGGTAGGCCACGTCCCTCACGCCTCCATCGATCACGGCGCCGGAGTAGCCGCGCGCTGCCATCGCGGTGCCCATCAGGCCGCCCATTCCCGCAATGTCCTCTCCGTCTTCCACGACCATCACATAGACGGAATTCGCCGAACCGTCGTCAATCGCTTGCAGCATCCCGCTCAGTGCTTCCGGATCTTTGTTCCCCTCGTCCTTCCTGAGCTGCACCGTCCGCGCGAAGCCTGCAAATTTCGCCGTGAAGATCGGTTGCATGCGGTGACTCATATACATCCGCTTGCCCGTGATCTGCTCGAGCGCATCGGACACTGACGCCACTTCGACTCGCCGAAAGTCCGCGATCAGTTCGTTGTCTGGCGACGGCGCAGTCGCAATTGCGCCGGATTGGGCGCGAACCGTGCGCCCAAACACTGCAAGCGCAAACACAAGGCCTGCAACGGCGAGCACACTCGCCAGGGCCAGGCGCCTCACGGTCGTGAGAGAGTTGTTCATTGCATCCTCCAGGTTGTATATATGTGCGCGGACTCTA
>DASQGY010000305.1:0-16051 GCA_035632375.1 Bryobacteraceae bacterium
CATCCCGATGCCGATCGTGTGGCGGGCTGGACGCCGGATGGATCGCGCATCGTATTCCGCTCGAATCGCAACAGCTTCTCGCGCTACACGCAGCTCTACACCGTGTCGCCCGAAGGTGGCCTGCCGGAAGTCTTGCCTCTGCCGATGGCCTGCATGGGCGCCTATTCGTCCGACGGCAAACATATGGTCTACGCGCCGCTCGACGGCGGGCAGTTCGCGCCGGGCTTCAGCAATTTCGTGGCCTGGAAGCGATACCGGGGCGGGGAAGCGAGCTACCTGTGGATCGTGAACTTTGCCGATCTCACCACCCAGAAGGTCCCACGTACCGACTCCAACGATATTTCTCCCATGTGGATCGGCAACAAAATTTATTTCCTCTCCGACCGCAACGGCCCCATGACCCTGTTCAGCTACAGCCCGGGCGCGAAGACCGTGAACGAGCTGATCAAGAACACTGGTAAGGACATCAATTCGGCCAGCGCGGGCCCCGGCGGGATCGTCTACGAGCAGTTCGGGAAGATCTACATCTTCGACACCGCCACCGCCAAGAGCAACCTGGTTCCCATCGAAATCACTGCGGATTTAGCGGAAGTGCGCCCGCATTTCCAGAATGTCGCTCGCGAAATCCGCAATGCGAGGATTTCACCGAGCGGCGTGCGCGCTGTGTTCGAAGCGCACGGTGAGATCATGACCGCGCCCGCGGAGAAGGGCGACATCCGCAACCTGACTGTCACGCCGGGCGTGATGGAACGGACACCGGTGTGGTCGCCGGACGGCAAGTCGATTGCCTATTTCTCCGATGAATCGGGCGAGTACGCGCTACACATAAAAGCGCAGAACGGCGACGGCGCGGCGAAGAAGATCGCCCTGGCGGGCAAGTCGGCGTTTTATTTCGATCCTAAGTGGTCCCCGGACAGCAAAAACGTCGCCTTCAACGACAATCAATTGAATCTGTGGACCGTGGAAGTTGCATCGGGCAAGCTGACCAAGGTCGATACGGATTATTACTACGAGCTGGACCTCGGGTTCGCGTGGTCGCCCGATTCGAAGTGGATCGCCTACACGAAGTATCTGCCGAACCGGCTGCACGTCGTCTCCGTCTACTCGCTCGCCGGCGGAAAGAGCACCCAGGTGACCGATGGTCTGAGCGACGCTCGCCATCCAGCGTTCGACAGGGACGGCCAGTACCTCTATTTCACCGCAAGCACCAACTATGGGCCGACCTCGAGCGGTCTGGACATGACCAGCGACGAGCACGAAGTAACGCGCAGCGTCTACCTCATCGTGCTGGCCAACAATGTGCAATCGCCGCTGGCTCCGGAGAGCGATGAGGAAAAGCCTGGCGAGCCCAGGCCCGCGGCGGATGGCGGCGGAAGGCAGCGCGGCGGTGGTGGCGGCAACGGGCCTGGCGCGGCTGCCGCGGAAGCGCCGCCCAAGCCGGTACGCATCGATTTCGACAAATTGGACCAGCGCACCATCGCCCTGCCCCTTCCGGCGCGCGCCTATCAGATGCTGGTGGCCGGCAAGGCGGGCGTGATTTATGTCGTGGAGTCTGCCGGTGGCGGCGGTCGCGGCGCGGGCGGAGGTGGCGGGACGCTTTCCAAGTTCGATCTGAAAACCCGTAAGCTGGACAAGCTGGCCGATAACGTCGCATCATTCGACCTTTCCGCGAACGGCGAGAAGATGCTGTTGCGTGTAGTGCGCGGCGGCCCAGGCGGTGGCGGGCGTGGCGCCGGCGGTCCACAAGCTGCTGGCCCTCCCGAATATGTCATCGTTTCCGCGTCCGCGCCTCTCAAGCCGGGCGAAGGCGCGCTGAAGCTGGCCGACGTGGAAGTCAACGTCGATCCCATCGCCGAATGGAAGCAGATGTATCGCGAAGTGTGGCGAATCGAGCGCAGTTATTTCTACGACCCGAATCTGCATGGCGTGAATGCCGCCGACGGCGAGAAGGAATACGAGAAGTATCTGGATTCCCTGGCTTCGCGCGCCGACCTCAATTACATCTTCAAGGAACTGCTCAGCGAATTCACCGTCGGCCACATGCGCGGCGGCGGCGGAAATATTCCGCAGGCCAAGACGGTGCCAGGCGGATTGCTGGGCGCCGATTACGAGATCGTGAATGGCCGCTACCGCTTCAAGCGGATCTACAGCGGCGAGAGTTGGAATCCCCAGCTCCGCGCGCCTTTGGCGGAACCGGGACTCAATGTCTCCGCCGGAGATTATCTGCTGGCGATCAATGGCCAGGATCTCGCCGGCAAGGACGACGTATCGCGCCTGCTCGAAGGCACGGCGAATAAACGCGTCGTGCTGCGCGTCGGCTCGGATCCCTCGGGCGCCAACTCGCGCGAGATAACGGCGATGCCGGTCGCCAACGAACAGCAGTTGCGGCACCAGGCCTGGGTGGAAGACAACCGCCGCAAGGTGGATCAAATGAGCGGCGGAAAGCTGGCCTACGTCTACATGCCCGATACCGCGCAAGGCGGATTGACCAGCTTCACTCGCTACTATTTCGCGCAGGTGGATCGCCAAGGCGCGGTGATCGATGAGCGCTTCAACGGCGGCGGCCAAGTGGCTGACTACGTGATCGAAGTGCTGAACCGGCCGCTGCAGGGCTGGTGGAGCCCGCGATACGGTGCGATTTACCGGACGCCGGCCGCGGCCATTTTCGGGCCGAAGGTGATGATCGTCAATGAAATGGCCGGCTCTGGCGGCGATTGCATGCCGTGGATGTTCCGCCACAACCAGATCGGCACCTTGGTCGGCAAGCGCACCTGGGGCGGACTGGTCGGCGTGTCGCAATATCCGGCGCTGATGGATGGCGGCCAGGTGACCGCCCCGAACTTCGGATTCTTCAGTCCGAAGGGCGAATGGGACGTCGAGAACCACGGCGTGGCGCCCGATATCGAAGTCGACATGGATCCGAAATCCGTGCACGAAGGTCACGATCCGCAATTGGAGCGCGCCGTGTCCATCGCCATGCAGCAAATGGAAAAGAATCCGGTACCGGTGCCGCATCGCCCAGCCTTCCCCAATTATCAAAACCCGCATCCACACACCCGCCCGACGACAGCAACGGACGCCGGCACAGGCAACAAGTAAGTGCACCGTTCCCAAAATGTAGCGCACGCACTCGTGCGTGCCGCGTCGGCACTCATGCCGACGCTAGGTATCGCCGTGACGCTGGCTGCCGCGGAATCGAGCGACGCCTCCAAACGCTGGTGGACTCACGTCCAGGTCCTAGCCGCCGACAACATGGAAGGCCGCGATACCGGAAGCGAAGGCTATCGCCGCGCCGCGCGCTATGTCGTCGAGCAGTTCGAACGCGCGGGATTGAAACCCGCAGGCGCCAACGGGTACTACCAATCGGTCCCCTTGCGGGCGCTACATGCTGATAAATCCGTAGTCGAGTTGCTGACCGGTGACGTACGCAAGCCGCTCCGCATGAATCAACAGATCACCCTCACCCCGAGGTTCGGGTTGGCCCCTGAAATCAAGGCTGGCCTGGTATTCGCGGGCTACGCGGCAAGCGAAGCGGATCTCGACGGTCTCGATTTAAAGTCCAAGATCGTTATCATCTTCAGCGGCACCCCGCCCGGAAGTGCGAACACGCCGCGCGCCGATTCAGCGGCCCAGCGCGTCCGCATGCTGGCGAAGGCCGGAGCGGCAGGTGTGCTATCGATCGATAATCCCCGCGCCATTGAGCCGCCGAAATGGCCGGTTGCGTATGCCAAGACCGTGGCCATCGAGGGCGCCGCACGCGCGCCGTCCGCCGAGCCATTCTTGACCATGCGTCTCAATCCGGTGGACGCCGATCAACTCCTCAAACGCGCTGGACACTCCCTCGCGGAAATATTGGAATTGTGGGCGGCCGCAAAGCCTCTGCCCCACTTCGCCTTGCCAGATACGCTGTTCGTCACCCCGCATGTAGAGGAAGAGAAACTAACGTCGGACAACATTGTCGCGGTGCTGCCAGGCTCCGACCCCGCGCTCTCGAACGAATACGTGGTCGTGTCCGCTCATCTCGATGGCTACGGAATCGGCGAGCCGGTCAACGGTGACCGAATCTACAACGGCGCAATGGACGACGCTGCATGCGTCGCGAACCTGATCGAACTGGCGGCTGATCTTCATCGCTTGGGCAAACGCTTCAAGCGCAGCCTCCTATTCGCCGTGTTCACCGGTGAAGAGAAAGGACTCCTCGGCTCGAACTATTTCATCGCCCATCCAACTGTTCCCAAAGAGCGCCTCGCCGCCGACATCAATCTCGACTATCTCCGGCCCATCTTCCCGCTGAAGATTCTCACCACTCTGGGACTGGACGAATCGACCCTGGGCGACTCAGTACGAAAAGTCGCCGCCGGCATGGGAATCAAAATCCAAAACGACGACGAGCCCGAGCGCGGACTCTTCCGCCGATCCGATCAGTTCAACTTCATCCGCAACGGCGTCCCCGGCGTGGCGTTCATCTTCGGATACGAGAAGGGATCGCGCGAAGAAGCGACTTACCGCAAATGGTACGCCGACCGTTACCACCGTCCCTCCGACGACGTGAATCAACCGGTGGATTTCGCGGCCGCGGCCAAATTCCAGGATTTCTTCAGCAAGTTGGTGGAAGCAGTGGCGGAAGCGCCGGACCGGCCCAAGTTCCTATTACACTAAACAAGTTGGCTATTCAACATCACAGCCGGATGAGCGCGGAAGTATATGCCTCGCTCGATTCCATGGAGGGGATCGAGCTCCCGCAACCGATCGCATCGCGCCCACCAGTTAGGAAAACTCCACCTTGGCGGAGCAAAGGTCTGTTGGCAGCGGTCGGCGTCGCAGCGGCGGCCTTTGGAATCCATTATCTGGTCCCCGCACTGAGCTCTGCGATCCTGGCGATCGTGCTGGGAGCGATCATCCGCAATACCATCCCGCTGCCGGCCGCGCTAATCGACGACTGCAAGGGACTAGTGAAGCGCGTAATTCCGCTGACCATCATCCTCACCGGCGCAAGCGTCAATCTCGCCGAAGTGGCTCGCGTGGGCGCGCCGGCGCTGGCGGTGATCGTCGCGTCAATCGTGTGCGGATGCCTGGCCGCGGTGCTCGCGGGACGAATGGTGAAGACCTCGCGCCACACCGCGATGCTGGTGGGATGTGGCACCGCGATCTGCGGCACCAGCGCGATCATCGCCGCCGCCCCAGTCATCGGCGCCGATGACGACGATCTGCTGTTGTCCGTTTCCACCATCAATATCATGGGCCTCCTGGTGATGTTCTCCCTCCCAGCGCTCGGTGCGATGCTGCACGCGACTCCCCTCGAGTTCGGAGTGTGGGCGGGCGTAACGGTACACGCAGTTCCGCAAGCGATCACCACGGGATTCGCCTATAGCGCGCAATCGGGTACCCTGGCCACACTGGTGAAACTCGCGCGCGTCACCCTGCTGGCGCCGTTTCTCATCGCGCTCGTATTGCTCACGCCGAAGCACGGCCGCGTGCGTATGGGTTACGCGTCGCTCCTCCCACGCTTCATCTGGGGATTCCTCGCCCTAGCGGCCTTAAACACTCTCCATCTCTTGCCGGTCTTGCATTTTCAGCCGGCGATGTTCGCCGGCAACTGGCAGGTGTCGCTAAGCGCCGCGCTAAGCGAGATGGGCAGCCTGTTGCTCACCCTCTCGATGGCCGCGATGGGCCTCGAAGTCCACCTGCGCTACTTGCTCCGCACTGGACTCGCAGCTCTCCTAGCCGGCGCGCTGGCAAGCATAGCCCAGATCCTGCTCTCCCTAGCCTTAATCCACTGGCTCCTGTAAAAAGGAAGATCCGCACGCGAAAAAGGGGGGACTGCCTACCTGTTTCACGCGACCAAATTTGGTCTGTTGTCAACGCCTCGACTGCGCGGAAACAGGCTGGCTGTCCCCTCTTTTTCGCGTGCGAATCTTCTGCCTCTGCTAATTGGGCGGCGATCTTCTCACTTACTAGCCGTCACATACTTCGACCAATCCCGCACCTGCCCCGGCCGCCGATCCGCCCCCTGCGTTGCAAACATCCACCCCGGATATTCCGCCGCCAGTCGACTCACTTCATCCAACTGCTTCAAATCCTCCGCATCAAGCTGCACATCCACCGCGCCCAGATTGTCTTTCAACTGGCTCGCGTTCTTCGCGCCAATAATCACGCTGGTCACCGACGGCCGATACAGCAACCACGCCAGCGCCACCTGTGCGGCCGTGGCACCCCGCCGTGCAGCCACGCCCTGCATGACATCGATAATGTCGTAAGCCTTCTCCACATTCACCGGCGGAAAGCTGAACTTGCTCCGCCGCGCATCTTTGTCCGCGCCGCCCGCCCGCGTGAACTTGCCCGACAAAAATCCACCAGCCAGCGGACTCCACACCAGCAGCCCCACTTTCTGATCCAGCAGCATCGGCACGATCTCGCGCTCCAACTCCCGCCCGGCCAGCGAATAATAAGCCTGCAGCGTCACGAATTTTTCAAGATGGCCGAGCGCCGAGATTCCCAGCGCCTTCATGATGTGCCACGCCGCCAGATTCGAGCAGCCGATGTATCGAACCTTGCCTTGCCGCACCAGATCGGTGAGCGCGCTCAACGTCTCTTCCATCGGAGTGAGCGGATCGAAGCCGTGGATCTGATACAGATCGATATAGTCCGTATTCATCCGCTTCAAACTCGCTTCGGCCTGCTGCATGATATGCAGCCGCGATAATCCAACTTCATTCGCGCCCTTGCCCATGCGCCCAAAAACCTTCGATGCCACCACCACATCTTTGCGCCGCGCACCCAGCGCCTTGGCCAGCATCGTCTCCGATTCACCCGCCGAATAAACGTTCGCGGTGTCGAAGAAGTTGACGCCTGCTTCGAGCGAATCTCCCATCAGCTTGTCGACATCAGCCTGCGGAAGTCCGCCGATAGTTTGAAAGATAGTGCCCGTTCCGCCAAACGTCATGGCCCCAAGACAAATGCGCGAAACGAAGACTCCAGTGTTACCGAGTTGTTGATATTGCACGCCTCCATTTTAGCGGACGCACAATGCTACAAAGGACGGATGGAAGTTTCCCTGCTCGACCCGCTGGCCATACGCGGCGTCACCCTCCGCAATCGCATCGTGGTATCGCCGATGTGCCAGTACTGCGCTGTCGATGGAATGGCGGACGACTGGCATCTGGTCCATCTCGGCAGCCGCGCAGTCGGCGGAGCAGGGTTGGTCTTCGTCGAAGCCAGCGCGGTTACCCCGCAAGGACGCATCACTCCCGCCGACATGGGCATCTGGGACGACCGCCATATCGAACCCCTCGCCCGGATAGCGCGCTTCATCGAGCGAATGGGCGCGGTGGCCGCCATCCAACTGGCGCACGCTGGACGCAAAGCCAGTTGCCGTCCCCCCTTCGAAGGCGGCGCGCGTCTGAAGACGCCGGAAGAAGGCGGCTGGACCGTGGTCGCACCAAGTGCGATCCCGTTCCGCGCCGACGATCCTCTGCCGGTGGCACTCGATGATGTAGGCATCGCCGCAATTATCGCGGCCTTTGTCGCGGCGGCCGAACGCGCCATCCGTGCCGGATTCCGGATAATCGAAATTCACAGCGCGCACGGCTACCTGCTCCACTCGTTTCTTTCCCCGTTGAGCAACCAGCGCACCGATCGCTACGGTGGCAGCCTCGAAAATCGCATGCGCCTCTTGCTCGAAGTCGCCCAAGCCCTGCGCGCCGTGATGCCGCCAGACATGCCTTTGTTCACCCGCATCTCGTCGACGGATTGGGTCGAAGGTGGCTGGGACCTAGCGCAATCCATCGACCTGGCCCGTGCGCTTCAGCCGCTAGGCGTCGATCTAATCGACTGCTCAAGCGGCGCTCTGGTTCCTCACGCCAAGATCCCGCTCGCGCCCGGCTTTCAGGTCCCGTTCGCCGCCACGATCCGCAAAGAAGCCAGCGTACTGACCGGAGCAGTAGGCCTGATCACCGACCCAGCGCAAGCCAACGAAATCATCGCCTCGGGAAAAGCAGACCTGGTTTTCCTCGCCCGCGAAATGCTCCGCGAACCCTACTGGTCGCTCAAAGCAATGCAGGTGCTAGGCCAGGAACAGCAATGGCCCCTTCAATATGGATACGCAGTGCGCCGCAAGCCCTAAAACCGGCCCTAAAACCGGGGACAGCCCGCGTGTTTCCACCCCCGCCAGGTGTTGATAGTAGAAGCAAAGCACTTAAAAACCGGGGACAGCCCGCGTGTTTCCGCGACCCCTCCCGATCTGCCCGATTCCGCCCAAGCCAGCCCACCGCGAAACAAACCAGTCTGCTCCTCTGCCGTGGAAACCTCCGCATTGCTTCGGTCCGAGAAACGTCGCGCCCGCCATCCGAGCCTGAGTTGGGCAAGCGGGCAGGCACCGATGCAGGCGCAACGTCTCTCCGCCACCCTCTGCCGGGGTGCTTTACATTCCCTCTAAAGACTCTTCAGTCAGGTACCCTGTATCGCTAGGAAATTTACCGGAAAGGCCCTGGATCGGTTCCGCCCGGTACTGGCCCGAACGGCCTCCCCCATTCTGCTTCCACCTGATATACAATCACCCAATGCCTTGGACCCGGGCCGCAGCACTCTCGGTGTGTTTTTGGCTTTGCTCCACAGCGATCGCCTTCCAGCGACCCTCCGACGACACCGCCGTATCCATCGTGCCTCGCGTCCGGATGGATGCTCCCGACGCCCCGGTTCTGCCCCGCACTCGCCTCCGCGTCGATTCCGCTCTCGTCCAAATTCCCGTTCACGTCACCACCCCCGCGGGCGCATCCGTCACCGGCCTCACTCGCGAAAATTTCCAGCTCTTCGAAGACAACGTCCAGCAAAAAATCGCTCACTTCGCCATGGAAGACGCTCCCATCTCCATCGGCTTGCTCTTCGACGCCAGCGGCAGCATGCACAACAAGATGCAGCAGTCGTCGGAAGCGGCCGCCAACTTCTTCAAGACCGCGAACGCCGACGACGAGTTCTTCCTGGTCGAATTCAACGACCGGCCGAAGCTGACCGTTCCCTTCACTCCCGATTCCGGCGAGCTCTACCAGAGGATTCTCCATACCCGCCCCTTCGGCCGAACCTCGCTGCTCGACGCCATCCATCTCGCCCTGGTGCACATGAAGAACGCGCGCAATCTCCGCAAGGCAATCGTGATTCTCTCCGACGGCGGCGACAATCGCAGCCGCTACACCGCCCGTGAAATCAAGAACGCCATGCTCGAATCCGACGTGCAGCTCTATGCCATGGGCATCTTCGATCCCGATGAATCGCGGAAGCGTACACCCGAAGAGCAGAACGGCCCGCAGTTGCTGGAGGAACTTGCCGAGCAGAGCGGAGGGAGGCTCTACACGGTAGACCATCTAGACGATCTGCCGGCCATCAGCGCCCGCATCGGCAACGAGCTCCGCAATCAGTACGTGCTGGGCTATTTCTCCACCAACGACACGCGCGACGGAAAATACCGCCGGGTCAAAGTGCAGCTCCTCGCCCCGCCCCAGCAGGATCTGCGAATCCATCACCGCCCCGGCTACCACGCCCCCGCCGAATAAGTTGGAGCCAGGCTTGCAGCCGCAGCTTTGCCGAAATCGGCGAAGAGCGGAAAGCACCATCGATCCAAGGGTGAAGTGGTTGCTTGGATGGAGTCGAACTCCAACGAGTCTCGTCCCCGACGGTCATGGCGACGGCCTGCGAGACAGACTGAACATGCAGCCCATGAGCCCTTGGCCGCACGGTCCTGGGCAAGTACAAAGACGGTGCGCAGGGGTTCGTCCGCAGAGGAGCGTAGATCCGCGAGAGGCGCTGAAGGATGCCAGCTTCAGCGGTTCAACCCGGTATAGTACGATCCGGCCTCGGTACTACACGTGAGAATTCGAAGCTATTAGGACCATTTACCTTTTTCCGGTGTATGATGTATCAGACTTGTATTTTGACCGTACCTCAAATGAGAGGGGCAAAGAGACTGCCTATCCCAACGTTAAGGAGAACAATTATGCAATACACATTTCCCAGACGAGCATGCCTAGTCTTCCTTTTGCTAACGACGGGCAGCGTTCAGGCCATGGACATCAGCGGGACAATCGCTAGCACCCTCACTATAACGGACAACAGCAGGCTCGTTGGCGATGTGTCTTGCGCCAACACCACTGGCCCCTGCATCCAATTTGGCGCCGACGGCATCAGTATCAAGCTGAATGGATTCACGATGGTTGGAGGCGGCAACGGCGGCCCACCTTCCGATGGGATCAGCACCGCGGGTCAAAGCAACGTTTCGATAGAGGGGCCTGGCTCAATGCAGTTCTTCACGACTGCCGTGGTGGTGCTTGGGACCAATAACAAGGTGACGGGGATCGTGGCCGTGAACAATGGTACTTTTGGAATGCTCGTCAACGGTAGTGGCAATATACTTGAAGGCAACACGCTGGCTGGTAATGGGGGCAGTGGAGGCATTGGGCCCAACGGGCAAGCCCAAGGCGCGCAGCTAGCCATCTCAGGAAACGCCAATCAACTGCTGCGGAATGAACTCGCCACTCAGCAGTCCGAAAATGACGTAACGAATATTGCCATCGATGGAGATCGAAACATATTGGAAGAAAATAACACATCCGGTGGCGATCCGGCTGAAGTTGTTATTTTCACGGTGCACACCGGGAACGTGCTGCGCCGAAATTCCATTCTCGGCGGCATCTTCAGCCACACAACACCGATTCTCGACAATAATGCCCCAGGGTCGAACACATATGAAAGCAACCTGTGTTTCTTTCCTAGCGTTGGCCCAAGCCCTGCGCCGTGTCCGGGCTTTCCAGGGTTGAGCGGGCACATGAATGCGACCTCAACTCCGCTATCTCCCTCGCAACAGATCAGCAATCTGATTGCGCTGCTAAACAGCTTCCACGTTGGGCCATCCGGGCAGAGCCTGCTTAACAAGCTGCTGGATATTCAAGACAAGATCATGAAGGGCCGACTTGGATCTGTGTGTAACGACTTAGCCGCGTTCATTAGGGAGGTCATGGCGCAGTCCGGCAAGTCCCTGACGGCAGCCCAGGCGAATCAACTGATCGCCGCAGTGAACCAATTAGGAACGACGCTCGGGTGCTGACTGAGAAACCAATCATCGCTAATAAGAGGGAATTCAACAACAAACACCGACATTCGTCTTGGTAAGACTGGTCCTGAATCGTAGCTGGTCAATAGAGCCGTGGAGGTACCACACCCGCTCAAGCCAGGCGCGAAGGTGTTGATCTCCACGCCGTGGCAGGTCGGCGATGTCTTTTGGTCACGACAGAATGTGTTGGTGAGATCAACCTCAACATGAAGTCAAGAGCTCTGGCCGAATGCGAGATAAACCACGACGAAACTAGCATGGCGGGAGGATGTCGGCCTTCTTGAAAATCGCCGTGAGATGTGCCCTGATGTAGCGCCCCTTGCCCATCAGAAAATACAGTTAGAAAACACAGCAAGCCGTTTGTTCGGAAGGCTCACCGGCCAGATTCAGCCGTGGCGATTCGAACCAGCGCAACAATAACAATGGCCGAAACATATTACATCAAGTATTTCTGTCCTTGGTCGAATTGGACCTGGCTGACCGTGAAAGGAGCCCAAGGGGATGAGGCGTTTCTGTTCTTCGGGTGAGTGATCGCCCTGGAGGAAGAATGGGGATACTTTGCTCTTTCGGAGGGGGAGTCCGTCCGCGGACCCGGAGGCCTCACCATCGAGCGCGATCTCCATTTCTAAGCCGGACCGTTCAGCCAAGTCGATACGCCGAATACGGAATGATCGAAGGGGACGCTTCCACTCGCCCAACTCGTCGAAATCTCAACCGCCGGCGGAAGCCAACCGGTTCCGTGGACGATCATCACGGCATTGGGCTTTAGCCAGGTGAACCGCGGCTTTCTAGCCGTTGCCGGTCCAGCATCCATCGCGCCACGCCAGGCAGCAGAAGCCCCGCGGACGGGCTGGCCCCACACCTCTGCAAGTACACATATGAATTGTGGATCGCTATTCTCATGTCGGGCCCCTGCCCCATCCGTTGACATCCCCGCCTTTGTCACACTAAACTTGCTTCCAGAGGGGACAGGCCATGACTAACGCCACCTTCCAGACCAGGACTGGATACTGCTCCGGCGCCGCACTGGCGATCGCGAGTTTCTTCCTGCTCACCGGACCCGCCAACGCTGCGGATGCCGTGAGCAAACCGGTGACCTTCGCCAAGGATATCGCGCCGATTTTCCAGGCCAAGTGCGAAGAGTGCCACCGCAAGGGAACCAACGCGCCGATGTCGCTCATCACCTACGATGAGACGCGCCCCTGGGCCCGAGCGATCAAAGAGCGCGTGCTCACGCACCAAATGCCGCCCTGGCACCTCGACAAGACCGTCGGCATCCAGAAATTCCAGAACGACCGGTCCTTGAATGACGCCCAGATCGACACCATCGTCCGCTGGGTGGATTCCGGCGCACCTCTCGGCAACGTGAAGGACATGCCGCCCGCGAAACAGTGGCCCGACGACGATAGCTGGGTGTTGGCCAAACAATTCGGCCAGCCCGACTTCGTGATCAAATCCGAACCCTACACCGTTCCCGCACAAGGTCAGGACGTGTGGTGGAAGCCCGCCACCGAAATTCCCATCACCGAAACCCGCTGGGTGCGAGCCGTTGAGATGCGTCCCGCCACCGTCGCCGGACGCAGAGTCACTCATCACGCCCTCGCCCGCCTGGAGCAGGATGAACCCGGCGCTGGCGGCGACGATGCAGCCGCGCTCGCCAATGGCCCCGGCCTCCTGATGGAATGGGCCATCGGAAAGGCCTACGACACCTATCGCCCCAACACCGGTAAATTGCTGCTGCCGGGCGCGCGCATTCGCTGGGATATCCACTATCACGCGGTCGGCGAAGCCACGCGCGATCACGTCGAACTGGCCATCTATCTTTATCCGAAAGGCGAAGTCCCGAAGTACCGCACCCGCCTGACCCTCTTCGGCGCAACGGCCCTCGGAACTCTCGATATTCCGCCCAACACCGTCACCGAGACCCAGGCCTATCACGTGCTGCCGCAGCCGGCGCGGCTCGAGAATTTCCAGCCGCACATGCATCTCCGCGGTAAAGGCATGGCCATGGAAGCGATCCTTCCCGACGGCACCACCCGCATGCTCAGCTACGTCGACCATTTCAATTTTAATTGGATGAATAATTACATCTACGCCGACGACGCAGCCCCCGTGTTGCCCAAAGGCACCGTGATCCACGTCACCGCCTGGCACGACAACACCACGGCGAATCGCAATAATCCCGACCCCAACCAATGGGTCGGCTACGGCGACCGCACTATCGACGAAATGGCCCACGCCTGGGTAAACGTCACCTACGTCACCGACGAAGACTACAAAGAATACGCCGCCAAGCACCCGTCGCCGCGGCCAGCTTTCCGCGTCGTCCAATAACTTTAGGAACCGAACCGCGTCCACCCTAGCCGAGCCGCGCCCGTAGAGGAAGCGGTTTCCGTGCACCAGTGTGAACAACTTAGGATCTGCAATGAAATAACCTGTCCAACCGCTCCGTTACGGTCACGGCTCAGAAACCGTTACCGAGCCGCGCCCGTAAGGAAGCGGTTTCCGTGCACCAGTGTGAACAACTTACCGAAGGTCCAAGGCATCCACGTCTTCCACGCCCCGGAATTCCCCGGCCTCCTCTTCTATCGCGGAACCGAAGTCAACCACCCCTACCCGCGCCATTGGCACGATGAACTGAGCCTGTGCCTCTACACCTCAGGCTCCGGCTATCTCGCCTACCGCGGCAGCTCACACCGCATCGCGGCCGGCGATTTTGTCGCCACCCCCGCAGGCGAAGTCCACTCCAATTGGGTAGAGAAACAATCGGCCGTCAGCTTTCGCAGCCTCTACGTCGATCTGCGCCAACTGCGCGCCCACACCGAACAAATCACCGGCGGCGATCACGCGCCACCGGACTTCTCCTTACTCCACCTGCGTGACCGCCCAACCCAGCAAAGCTTTCTGCGCATGCACCGCGCCATGGAGCTTTCCGATTCGCAGTTGCTCCGCGAAGAACTATCGATCGAGTTCTTCCACCGCCTAATCACCGGGTGTTCCGATCTCCGCGAACACAGCCAGAGCGCCGGACGCGAGAGAGCCGTCGTCGAGCGCGTTCGCCGCTACATCGACGAACATTCCTCCGAACCAATCTCGCTGGCGGAACTGGCCCGCGTCGCCCAACTCAGCCCATTTCATCTGCACCGGGTCTTTTGCCGCGAGACCGGCATGCCGCCGCACTCCTACCAGACGCAGGTGCGCATTAATCGTGCAAAAGAACTGTTACGCCAACAAAAAGCCCTCCCCGAGATCGCACTCGCCACCGGCTTTGCCGACCAGAGCCACTTCACCCGCCATTTTCGCCGCCTCGTAGGCGTTACTCCCGGCCGCTTCCGCGCACCATAGCAAGAACGTTCAATACGGAACGCACTCGCTTCAACGACAATCGACACATCCACCATGAAATGTTTCTCCGCCCTATTCCTGTTTGCCATCGCTGTTCAGGCTCAATCCATTTCAGTTCCGCTCAGCCCTGACCACTGGATCATCGGCGAGAAAAATGAACGCATCCGTCCCGGCAAAAAGCTGGACGACAACGGCAAGCTGGTTACCCATCTCGGCCGCGAGAGCCTCATGCTGGCCAAGGGATTCGCGTACTCCCGCAATCTGGATTTTCAGAATGGCACTATCGACGCCGACCTCGCTTTCGCCGCGAACGGTAACTTCATCGGCCTGGCCTTTCGCGTTCAATCCGAAGACGAATACGAGCTGTTCTTCTTCCGCCACGGTGCTTCCGGCACTCTCCAGGCCGTTCAATACACTCCGTCATTTTTCGGCGCGAACGCCTGGCAACTGTACAATCTCCCCACCTATGCCGGGCCCGCCGAATTCTCGGATCAGTGGTTTCACATCCGCGTGGTCGTCGCCGGCCTCGAAGCCCGCCTCTTCGTAAATGGCGCCGCCGAACCCGCGCTGGTCATTCCCGATCTGAAGCAGGGATACTCGAAAGGCAGCATCGGCTTGTGGGGCCAGGATGGCGGCGGCTACTTCTCCAACGTCACTTACACGCCCGATTCCGCCGTCTACCATCTGGAGATCAAACAGAATTTCCTCCCTGGCGCTCTCACCAACTGGGAGTTGTCGGATTCGTTCGACGCTTCCGAAATTGATCCAGCCACCTATCCCGGCAGCAGGCACTGGAAGTGGGAGAAAGTGCAGGCCGAGAATCCCGGCATGGTGGTTATCCAGCGCTATCGCCGCGACCCGAACATCCTCCCCGCCGGCAATCGCGGCAACGAACGCGTCCCCGGCTCGAAAGTAGTCTTCGCCCGGACCACCATCCACGCCGATCGCGACGAACTCCGCAAAATGAACATCGGCTATAGCGACAAGGTAGTCGTCTACGTAAACCACCAGCCTCTCTACGCCGGCAACAACACCATCGCATCGCGCGAACCGGATTTCCTCGGCCTCTTGAACGCCGACAACGACGTCCTCTACCTCCCCTTGAAGAAAGGCGCCAACGAACTGCTGCTAGCCGTAACCGAGTTCTTCGGCGGCTGGGGATTCCTCTGCAAACTGGCCGCCCCATAATTTCAATCGAGCAAACCTTTTCAATCACCGCCACCCGGCTACCTTCTTCGCCACGCCTTCATCCACTTGCAGGATTCGAGCCCGTTGAACCCACCGAACCCGTGCTATGAATGAATCGGCGCCAAATCCCATGTCCCCAAAACTTGGCTTCGTTTTCTCAAATCCACCCCCGAACGCCGGCGACATTTACGATGCGCCACCCACAGACCCTGCGCGCCGCAACCTGCCTCCTGTTCCCCACCCTCTCAACAACTTCCAACAGGTTGGCTTCGTTTTTTCAAATCCCCCTCAAACAGCCGATCGATCACTTGCGATGCGCCACCAGCAATGGCCTCCCCGTCAGCCGTCGGCCCACAGCGCCGACTGCGGCCTGCTTCCTTCCACCTGCCGCCTGTCCCCATTCCCCCACTTTCTCAACAA
>DASQGY010000306.1:0-50660 GCA_035632375.1 Bryobacteraceae bacterium
CCCAAGCCCCCGAAATCGACGGCGTCTGCTACATAAACGATTTCGACGGTGCACCGCCCAGGCGCGGCGAGATCCGCCGCATCCGCATCACTGAAGCGCACGATTACGATCTGGTCGGCGCGCTTGTCCCCGAAATGTTCCCTATCCTCGCCGCCGCCCGATGAAGTGCCCGATCTGCAAAAAAGAAGCCGACCCCGCCGGCGAATACTATCCCTTCTGCAGCGAGCGCTGCAAGATCATCGACCTGGGAAATTGGGCCAGCGAAAAATACGTAATCCCAGCGCCCCTGGAACCCGACGAAGCCGATGAAGACGAATAACCCGTGGCGCACGCACTCCTGCGTGCCGCGTTCACACTCGTGTGAACGCCAGTGTGAAAACCAATGACCCGCACCATCGCCCGCCTCATCGCCACCTGGTTCGGCTGCGGCCACGTCCCCATCGCCCCCGGAACCGCCGGATCCCTGGCAGCCCTGGCAATCGCCATCGCACTCCATTTCTATTTCGGTTCGACGCGCGCGACTTTCCTGATCCTAGCCGCCATCCTCCTCGCCCCCGCCATCTGGTCCGCCGGCGTAGTCGCAATACAGGAAAACAAAAAAGATCCGCGCCTGGTGGTAGTCGACGAAGTCGTTGGCCAATGGGTCACGCTCGCCGGCGCGTCCACACTCAACTGGAAAAGCTACCTCGCCGCCTTCCTCCTGTTCCGCCTGCTCGACATCTGGAAGCCGCCACCGGTCCGTCAACTCGAACATCTGCCCGGCGGAACGGGCATCGTCGCCGACGACGTGATGGCGGGAGTCTACGGCGCGCTTGCTATATTCTTATTAGATCGTTTTGGCGTTTTTTAATATGGCCTCAAAGAAGGAAGCGAACGGCCGCCCGCAGATTTCCAATGTCACTCCCGAGGCGGCAATTCCCGGTGGTGAGTTCCAGATACGGGGCGCTGGCCTGGCGCGATCGGAGCGCCCGCGCGTTACCATCGGCGACGTTCACGCTCCCATCGTCATCGGTTCCGACTCCTACGTTATCGTGCGCGTTCCGGAAGGCGCATCGGCCGGCGACCTCATCGTGGAGTCCGGCAACCAATCCAGCCGCGCCTGGACTTGCGACATCGGCATCCAGATCGCCGACAATCTCTACCCCGTCGGCAATCCCGCCGTCGATGGCCGCGGAAACATCTACGTTACCTTTAGCGGATCGCGCGGCCAGAAAACGCCTGTGTCGGTCTACAAGATCGATCTCAACTACAATCCAAAGCCATTCGTCTCCGACTTGATGAACGCCACCGGCCTGGCCTTCGACAAAGAGGGAACCCTGTACGTCTCCAGCCGCTTTGATGGCACCGTTTATCAAGTCAGTCCGAGTGGTAGCATGTCGGTCTACGTCGAGGGAATGGGTGTAGCCACTGGCATCGCCTTCGACGAAGAAGAAAACCTCTACGTCGGCGACCGCAGCGGCACCATCTTCAAAATCAGCCGCTCGCGCCAGATCTACGTCTTCACTACCATCGAGCCGTCCATCGCCGCCTATCACCTCGCCTTCGGCAACGACGGTTATCTCTACGTTACCGGCCCAACTACTTCCAGTTTCGATTCGGTGTATCGCGTCTCGGCGGCCGGCGAAGTGGAAACTTACTACCGCGGCCTGGGTCGCCCGCAGGGTATGGCCTTCGACGCGGAAGGCCGTCTTTATGTTGCCGGATCGCTCGGCGGACGGCGTGGCGTTGTTCGCTTCGATAAAGACGGAACTCCCGCATTGTTCCTCTCCGGGCCGGGCATCGTCGGACTCGCCTTCACGCCCTCGCGGGCCTTGCTTGTCGCCACCAACAGCGCGCTTTTCCGCGCCGACGTCGGAATCACCGGCCGGGCTCTTCCGTAATGCCGGACGCGGAAATCATCGCGATCGGCTCCGAGCTGCTTACTCCACAAAAAGTTGACACCAATTCGCTCTACCTCACCGATCAACTGAACGCCTTGGGTGTCGAGGTGGTGCGCAAGACGGTAGTTGGCGATGAACGCCAGCGTTTGATGGACACTATTCTCGGGGCGATTGCCCGATCCCAGATCGTTGTCCTGACCGGCGGCCTCGGTCCCACGGAAGACGATCTCACGCGCGACGCCGTGGCTTCCGCGCTCGGCCGAACGCTCAACTTCAACCAGGAAGTTTGCGACAAAATCGAAGAGCGCTTCAAGCGCTTCAACCGGAAGATGGTGGAGATCAACCGCCGCCAGGCGTACATCATTGATGGTGCGGAAATCCTCCCGAACGATCGTGGCACTGCTCCCGGCCAGTGGATCGAACATGACGGCGTGACACTGATGCTGCTGCCTGGCCCGCCCAGCGAGTTGAAGTTGATGTTCGAAAAATATTGCCTGCCGAAGCTGCAAAATGCTCTTCCGGCCCAAGTGCTGCGCACCCGCCATTTCCGCGTAGTAGGCATGCCCGAATCGGATCTTGATCAGTTGATCGCGCCGGTTTATACGCGATACTCGAATCCCGTCACCACCATCCTCGCAGTTTCCGGCGAGATCCACATCCATCTGCGCGCTCGTTGTTCTTCGGAGGAAGAGGCAGAAGCCCTGCTTGAAGAGGTCGCTTCCCAGATCGAACCCTTGCTCGGCGATCGCATTTATTCGCGCAACGGCGATTCCTTAGAAAAAGTGGTCGGCGATTTGCTCAAAGCGCGGCATGCTTTCTTGAGTGTTGCCGAAAGCGCCACTGCCGGCCTGCTCGGCGGACGCATCACCGCCACACCTTCCGCGTCCGATTATTTCTGCGGCGGCTTCCTCACTTACTCCGACCAGATGAAAGCGAAGCTGCTCGGTGTCCCCCCCGACATGATCGCTGAGCACTCCGCCGTCAGCGAGCCCGTCGCCAAGGCTATGGCCGAAGGCGCGCGCGATAGGACCGGTTCCGATTACGCGCTGTCCATCACAGGTTATGCCGGCCCCGACGGCGACCAAGTCGGCGTGGTCTTCATCGGCCTCGCCTCCCCCGACGGCAGCGAAGTGCGCCGCGTCCAGCTCCCCGGCGACCGCGAACGCGTCCGCATCTTCTCCACGAATACAGCGTTAGACCTCCTCCGAAGAAAACTACTCGGAGGACCACCGTGAAAAGTACTGCCAGACCAGAGCCCCGCCGTTTGTCAGAAGGTAGCACATGCTTTAGCTTGTGCACGGCCGCCTTTCAGGCGGCGCGCCCTTTCTTAATCCTCCTCTGCCTCCTCCCCCCCGCCCACAGCGACATCCTGATCCGCGACATCACCGTAATCGACGTCGCCACCAACTCCGCTCACCCCAAGCGCTCCATCCTGATCCACGGCGACAAAATCGCTGCCATCGGTGCACGACTCCCCGCATCGAAATCCATCCAGATTGTCGACGGCACGGGCAAATACATAATCCCCGGCCTCTGGGACATGTCCGTCCACCTCCGCGACCGCGACCAATTGGCGCAATACCCCGCCTACGGCATCACCAGCGTCCGCGACATGGGCAGCGACTTCACGCGTGTCAAGGAATGGCGCGCCGAGATCAAAAGCGGCAAGCTCCTGGGACCCGCCGTGAAAACCTGCGGCCCGGCCATCGATGGATTTCCCTCGCAGTTTCCCTGGTTGCCGGTGCGCCTCATTCGTAGTCCGAACGACGCCCGCGCCGCGTTTGACAACCTCGACGATCAGAACGTCGATTTCTTCGGCATCCTCCCCCGCCTGCCCCGCGATGCATATTTCGCGCTCATCGAGCGCGCACGCAAATGGTATTCGTCAGTCGCCGGCGATGTGCCCGCCACGGTGAGCGCGTTTGAAGCAGTCGACGCCCGCCAGCGCAGCATCGACCATATGTCCGGCATCCTGCTGGCCTGCTCCAGCGAAGAGCGCCGCCTCCGCGAACCCCGCTCCCTGGCGCTCGAGCGCAACGATCGCGAGGGTTTCGATTTCGCCGAAGCCGTAGCCCTGCAGACCTTCAGCACGCAAAAAGCGGACCTGCTCTTTGAGCGCATGGCTCGCTTCGAAACGCGCGCCGTGCCCACGCTGGTAAAGCTCCGGGCGCTGCCGGGTGAAAAGGACATCTATCCGAAACTCGCCCAATTGCTGGTTCGCATGCATCGCGCCGGTGTCGGCATCCTGTCCGGCAGCGACAACGAAAAAAGCGAAGCGCTACACGATGAACTGGAACTGCTGGTGGCCGCCGGCCTTACGCCGGCCGACGCGTTGCGCAGCGCTACAATCGAGCCCGCAAAATTCTTCGACACCACCGAAACCATGGGCTCCGTCGACAAGGGCAAGGCCGCCGATCTCGTGCTGCTTGACGCCGACCCGCTCACCGACATTCGCAACACGCGCAAGATTTCAGGCGTCATCGTCGCCGGGAAATATTTACCGAAGGCCCGCTTAACGGTGATAAGGGCGCAAGCCAAAGCCGCAAACTGATAAAACTTCAATAATTTATCCGCAGGCAACCAGGCATACTTCGCGTCCATCTAATTGAGTAGCGAAGGAGGCAATTATGTTGAAGAAACTTGGATTGCCGGCAGTGGTCCTCGGGACGGCACTATCGCTCCTAAGCCCGGCGGCCGCGCTGGCTAGAGATCACGACCGCGACGATCGTGGACGCGATCGCCGTGAGTTCCGCGAACGTGGCGAGTGGCGCGAGCGCGAATTCCGCCGCGGTCCGCGATTCAGCATTTACTACGGCCCGAGCTACACCTACGGGCGATCGTACAGTAACGGCTACTACGATCAGTGGGGCAATTGGCACCCATACGGTTACTATGACCGTTGGGGCCGCTTCCACCCGTACGGCTACTAACTCGCGTGTTGTAACCGCGACCATCGCAACCGAGCCGCGACCATCGTAACTGAGCCGCGACCGTAAGGAAGCGGAAGGGTGTGGGCACGAGCACCCGCCCACACCCACAACCTAAAATAGAATCAGTGCCCTTTCCGATTTTCGATTCCCCAACGAAATCCATCCTAAGCCCCACCACCGGATTCATCGCCCAAGCCGGATTCACCCACTCCCTCACACCTGCCCGCAATTGCACCTTCGGCTGCACCTATTGTTATGTGCCCACGATGCGCATCTACGGCGGCCTCCAACCGGACGACTGGAAGCGCTGGGGCCAATTCACCACCTTCAAAAGCAACGCCCCCGAATTGCTGCGCCGCCATCTCCGCGCGACTCAAGTAATCTACTGCTCACCGCTAGTCGACCCCTATCAGCCAGCCGAAGACTCTCAGCAACTAATGCCGCGCATCTTGGATGAAATAATCGCGCGCCCACCGAAAATCTTCGTCATCCAAACCCGCGGCCCGCTAATCCTACGCGATCTAGCGAAGCTGATCGATCTCTCGCATCACACCGACCTCCGCGTCAGCTTCTCCCTAACCACCAACCGTGACGATGTCCGCAAACTCTACGAACCCCACTGCGCGCCGCTCCACCGCCGCCTCGAAACAATCCGGGAATTGCGGGCCGCCGGAATCGCTACGTTTGCGACGCTCGCTCCTTTGCTGCCCTGCGATCCCGAAGACCTCGCTCGCTCCGCACTCGACGCCACCGAGCGCGACATCATCGGCGACCCGCTCCATATCCGCGCCGTCAAACCCCGCGGCGCAACAACGCGCGACGCAGCGTTCGCCATCAGCGAGCATCATCACCAGGAAGCCTGGCTCGATCCGGAGTTCCAGGCAGAGCTGACTGCGCGCATAAGCCGAGTGGTAACCAACGCCGGCCGCCGCTTCGCGACCGGTCCGGAGGGATTTCGATGGCTCACACAATAGCCGCCAACCCGGTTCTCGAACGCCTGGGCATTGAGCCTGTGAACTCCGGCGCATGTGGCCGCGATTGGATCGATACCACCGGTGCGACGATTGCATCCCTGAATCCCGCCGACGGCCAGGAGCTCGCGCGTGTCCGTCTCGCATCCGCGCAGGACTACGACACCATCGCTTCTCAAGCTGTCGAAACCTTCGAACGTTGGCGCATGCTCCCCGCCCCCAAACGCGGCCAGATCGTTCGCGAAATCGGCGACGAACTGCGCCTTCACAAAGACGACCTCGGCGCGTTGGTCACTCTCGAAATGGGCAAAATCCTCGCCGAAGGCAAAGGCGAAGTGCAGGAGATGATCGACATCGCCGATTTCGCCGTCGGACTCTCGCGCCAGCTCTACGGACTCACCATCGCCAGCGAGCGCCCCGAACACCGCATGTACGAGCAATGGCACCCGCTCGGCGTGATCGGCGTAATCTCCGCCTTCAATTTTCCCGTTGCCGTGTGGTCCTGGAACGCGCTCCTCGCCGCCGTCTGTGGCGACTGCGTTATCTGGAAGCCGTCGCTCAAAACACCGCTCACCGCCATCGCCACTCAGAAAATCTGCGACCGCGTGCTCGATCGCCACGGCTGGCGCGGCGTGTTCAACCTGATCATCGGCGAAGATTCCACCGTCGGCACTCGGCTCTTGGAAGACCGCCGCGTCCCGCTGATCAGCGCCACGGGCTCCACTCGCATGGGCTACGTCGTCGCCGAAACCGTCGCCCGCCGCCTGGGCCGCACACTGCTCGAACTAGGCGGCAACAACGGCGTAATCGTGATGAACGATGCCAACCTGGATCTCACCCTGCGCGCCGTTCTCTTCGGGGCCGTCGGAACAGCAGGCCAACGTTGCACCAGCATCCGCCGCCTCTTCTTGCAGCGTGGCATAGCGCAAGAAATGACACGCAAACTGCAAACCGCCTACGCCCAAATCCCCGTCGGCAACCCGCTGGACGATGCCACCCTAATCGGCCCCCTGATCGATCGTCAGGCAGTCGAAGCAATGCAAAAAGCCTTGCAGCGTATCCGCGCCGAAGGCGGCGAAATCATCACCGGCGGCGAAGACTTAGGCGGCTGCTACGTCCGCCCGGCATTGGCAAGGGCGAAGCCTTCGATGCCAATCCTGAAAGACGAAGTCTTCGCCCCGATTCTCTACTTGGTCGAATTCGATACGCAAGAAGAAGCCATCCGCTACCACAACGACGTCCCGCAAGGCCTCTCCTCAGCCATGTTCACAACGAACATGCTCTCAGCCGAGACGTTCCTAAGCGCCCGCGGCAGCGACTGTGGAATCGCCAACATCAACATCGGTACCAGCGGCGCCGAAATCGGCGGAGCCTTCGGCGGTGAAAAAGAAACCGGCGGCGGCCGCGAATCCGGCAGCGACGCCTGGAAAGCCTACATGCGCCGCCAAACCGTAACCATCAACTGGTCCAACGACGTTCCCTTGGCTCAAGGAATCAAGTTCGAACTCTAGTGTTTCGACGAAGACCGAGGAGGGGTCAGGTCCTCATTCACGAGACGGAGCATTTTGTCTAAGCAAGGGCGTGATAGCGAAAGCGGAACGAATCCAGCGGAACCCAATTTCCTAAGATAGACTGGACGCAATGAAGCAGGAGGCCAATGCAAAGGACGTTGCAAAACTGCTCTTGCAATTTACGGTGGCGGAACCGCCTCACCGCCAGGTCCTCATGTCTACTCTTTCCGGTCTCGATGAGTCCCAAATAGCTAAAATTCGAGATGAGATCATGTTTCTCGATCTTGTCGTCTTCGGGAGCATAATACAGACCGAAAGGGTCAAACAATACTGGCCGACAAGTGAACGTATCTTGGTCGAGTACCTTGCCTGTCTAAAGGAATCTCTTGACCTTACTGACGGCGGCTTTGACGGTCTTCTCCACTCTCTGGAGACGCGAGAAACGGCGTACAAACCAGTCCTTGAGAAGCCCCCGAACGTTGCGAGGTTCCGTGTGGGGCAAACATTTGCTGTGGTTTGTGGTTTCGAAAATGATCCAACTGTTGAAATTGCCGGAACGGGCGAGTTCGTGTCAGTTGTGAACTATGTCGGTGATCTCGTTACCCACTACAACGTCGTTTGAATTGACCTGCTCCATGAAAACTCCACCGTCGACAAGTTGAGAAGGTTGCGTGTAACGTCGTCACGGCTGCATCAAAAACCTTTCAAACAATTCTGGCCCTTCTTGTCGTAACATTTGTCATAATGAGAGTTCTGGAGAATTAAACTGTGGTAAGAACGAATTGGGACCCCGCCGCTTTTCATCATTGGTACGAAAAGTTGCCCGCTCGCAAGCGGGAGTTCGCTTGGAGCGATCTCACCTCAGCGCATCGAAAGACTTACATCGAGTGGAAGACGTTCCGTGGTTTCGCAAAGGTTTCAGAGTTGGACATTGATCCTCGCTCAATCGAGATGTGCGAACCAAACGCAGCATCACCGCCGTGCCCTGATTTGCGGTGTCTCGTCTCCGGTGAACTTGCACACTTCGAGCTTGGCGAAGTCACGTCGGAAGACCTCGCGCGGAAGGCGAATAGGGCCTCGAAGAATCGCCGGACGAGCTATGGAGGCGTTGTCAACCAACGGCAGCCGCTGCTTCGTATATTCCTAAAGAAATGCCGGAATCGTTACACGACAAATGGACGCCCTCTCCATTTAGTGCTGCACTTCCTCGTGGGTCGCCAATCTCCGTTTGAGCCACAGTTGAGCCATGACGTCGAGAGGTGCCGAGCTCGGCTGGTTGAGCGCATCCGCCGCAGCCAGTTCGCTTCGGTTTCGCTCTACGATGACTGGAAACAGCGCGTTCTGGTACGACTTCAGCCGTAGCCGATCACAGGCACGAAACTATTGACGGCCGATGTCAAAGTCGTGGACCTGCACCGCCACATCGACGGCCTCGACAGAGATACAGCCCTTGCTCCAAGCAGTAGAATATTGCCGTGAAGACCGCTCGTTATGTCCACTGGCAGAACGGTGGCGTGTGGCTCGGCTATCTCGAAGAATTCCCCGACTACATGACCCAGGTGAATCCTTGGAAGAACTCGAAGCGAACCTCCGCGATCTTTACCGTGACTTTCACCAGCGGTGAAATCCCCGGCGTCCGCAAAGTTGCCGAACTCACCGTTGGATGAAACGAGTGAGCCTGCGGCTCTTCACGCCTCTCCCCGAATCTGCCCCAAATGATGCTCCATGTGCCGCAGATAATCCGCCGACAACTCCTCCAGCGTCATCACCGGATGCTCACCAATGAAACAAGGTGTCTTCCGCTTTGCCTCTGGCACTCCCGCCAGAACATGCGCCAGGAACCGGTTGTAACTCGCCCAGAGCTGCACTAAGTCGCTCCACCGCGCTTCCTGATACCGCTGCGACCGCACACAGCCTTCCTGATCGTAGCCCGGCCACCGCAGTTCGTCCGCTAGCATCGCCCGCACAAACCGCTGATGATTATTCGACGCCGAATCGATCAGGTGTCCCAAAATCTGCTTTCGCGACCAGCCGCCCGTGATCGCGGGTTGCCCCGCGCGCGAGTCACTCCATTGCGCCAAATCGCGTTCCGTTTCCAACACCAACTCACTCAGCCTTTTGCCGATCTCAGTCATAGTCCTTAACTGATGCTTAGAAACCCGATCCGGTAACATAAATCTGTGCTCCGCCGCGTAGCCCCGCTCCTGGCGATCTTTACGCTCCTCTGCGCCCAAACTCCACTCGACAACACGGGCAAACCGATGCGTCTCCCCTTCGAGTGCACGGAAGCTGACACTCAGGCCGCCGGCTTGAGCTGCTCGGAAGAGGAGCCTTGCCCTGTTTACCTCGAGCTCGGCAACGTCGAGGCCGCCGGCAACCGGATTTTCCTCACCGGCAACCTGCACACGCCCACCACCACACTTTATTCCGTCTTGCTCGCCACCGAAGACGCCGGGAAAACCTGGATCGAGCCGCATCCCCGCATCCGCTTCGGTGGCCTCGACCAGATCCAATTCATCGACTTTCAAAACGGCTGGATCTCCGGCGCGCTCCTTCAATCCACGCCCCGCGACCCGTTCCTGCTCCTTACCACCGATGGCGGCAAGACCTGGCACCAGCGCGCCATCTACGACGAAAGCCGCGTCGCGGTCATCGAGCGATTCTGGTTCGATTCGCGCGAAAATGGAACTCTTCTCATGGACGCGCGTCTCGAAACCAATCGCCACGAACTGTACGAAACCATGACCGGCGGCGAGAGTTGGGCCTTGAAGCAGGCCAGCGCCACGCCCATCCGCTTCCCGCGAAATCGCGAGCCCGGCGCGTCCGGCTGGCGTGTGCGCGCCGACGCCACCACTCACAGCTACCATCTCGAGCGATCCGAAGCCGAGCGCTGGCACAATGTCGCCAGCTTCCTGGTTAACATTGGTTCTTGCAAACAATGAAACCCGATCCCATCGAGCTTGAGCTGTTCCGTCACCTGCTGGTCTCTATCGCGGAGGAAATGGGCGCAGTCCTGCGCAAGACCTCCTTCTCCGCCAACATCAAGGAGCGCCGTGATTATTCCTGTGCGGTCTACGATGCCGCCGGCGAAACGGTGGCCATGGGCGATCACATGCCCGTGCACCTCGGCGCGATGCCGCTTTCTGTGCACTACGCCACCGAGGCTTTCAACTTGGGCCCGGGCGATGTCGCCATCTTGAATGATCCCTTCCGCGGCGGCACACATCTGCCCGACATCACTGCCGTCTCCGGCATCTTTCTGAAAGGTAACCGCAAGCCCGCGTTTTATGTCGCCAACCGCGCGCATCACGCCGACGTCGGCGGCATGAGCCCCGGTTCCATGCCGCTGGCCCGCGAGATTTATCAGGAGGGCATCCGCATTCCGCCCATCTTGCTGGTCCGCGCCGGCCGCTTTGATCGCGAGTTGCTGAACCTGATCCTCGCCAACGTGCGCACTCCCGAGGAGCGTGAAGGCGATCTGCTCGCCCAATGCATGGCCATCAAACGTGGCGAACAAAGGCTTTTGCAATTGGTGGCCAAGTACGGCATGCCGAAAGTCCGCCGCAACATGACCGCGCTCAAGGACTATAGCGAACGCATGATGCGCGCGGCGATCCGGCGTCTGCCGCGCGGCGTTTACCGCTTCGAAGATTCGCTGGATGGCGACGGCATCACCGATCGGCCCGTCCGCATCGCCGCCACAGTCACCATCCACGGCGATCGCGCCACCATCGATTTCACCGGCTCCGATCCGCAAGTGGAAGGCTCCGTGAACGCCAACTACGCAGTCGCCATTTCCGCGACGGCGTACGTCTTCCGTTGCCTGGTCCGCGAAGATATTCCCTACACCGCCGGCGTGACGCGACCGTTGGAAATCATCGCTCCCAGCGGATTGGTGGTCAGCGCGCAGCCTCCAGCCGCGATGGCTGCGGGCAATGTCGAAACGTCGCAGCGCATCACCGACGTCGTCCTTGGCGCACTGTCGAAGGCCGCGCCGCTGCTGATTCCCGCCGCCAGCTCCGGCACCATGAACAACATCACCTTTGGCGGCCGCGATCCGGTGCGAGGCAAGGCTTTCGCCTATTACGAAACCATCGCCGGCGGCATGGGCGCATCGGCGATATCGGACGGTGCCAGCGCTACACACACCCACATGACCAATAGCTGGAACACGCCAGTGGAAGCTTTCGAGCACCAGTATCCATTGCGCATCCGCGGCTACCGCATCCGCTCCGGATCGGGCGGCAGAGGCAAGCATCGCGGCGGCGACGGCATCATTCGGGAATTCGAATTTCTCACCGCCGCCGATGTCACCATCCTCGCCGACCGCCGTACGCGCGGTCCCTACGGACTCAGCGGCGGCGAATCAGGCACACCTGGCAGGAATACACTGCTCCGTGGAAAACGTGCCACCGCCATTCCAGGCAAGGCCAGGTTTGAAGTTGCGGCGGGTGACGTGCTGCGCATCGAATCCCCCGGCGGAGGCGGTTACGGTAAGCCGGATTGACGTGCAGCCGATCACGCCCCGGGCGCCGCTACCAGTCCCGCCCACGGCCATGTCTCAGACCTGGCGTCGACTCACTTTCCTGCACTGGCCCTACCAGCCCTCCGTTGTTCAGGCACTGCTGCCAGCGGGACTCGAAGTCGATACCTTCGACGACTCCGCCTGGGTTGGACTTGTCCCGTTCGAGATTCACAGTCTCCGCGGCGTCCCACATTTTCCCGAAACAAATGTGCGTACTTATGTCATTGGTCCCGATGGCAGCCGCGCCGTCTGGTTCTTCTCGCTCGATGCCGCCCGATTAGCGGCAGTCGTCGGAGCGCGAGTGGGGTACCATCTGCCGTATATGTGGGCCAAGATGCGCGTGACTTTGGAAAACGCCCACATTCGCTACCGCAGCCGCCGTAAATGGCCCCACGGCAGCCATCCAACGAGCGACATAGTGGTGAAGCCTGGAGAACGCTACGGGCCCGATGAACTCGGCGAACGCGATCACTTCCTGACGGCCCGTTACCGCTTATACAGCAGCGTTGGCAACAGGCTTGCTTTCGCACAGATTGAGCACGAACCCTGGCCGCTCGCCCATGCAACGCTGGTCAGCCTGGATCAGAATCTCATCGAAGCCGCAGGCCTTCCATCGCCGCGCGGCGAAGCGCTGGTTCATTACTGCGAACAACTGGATGTGAAAATCGGATACCTGGTTACTTGATCTGAATCCAAAAAGAACATCCGTGCCGCTCCACGCCCGCAAGCTCCGGCCGCTCCCAGAGCGGCGACAACAGCGCCCCCAACCGATCGTCTCCGCTGATGAATGCATTCGGCAGCGCGATCTCCATCCGCTCGCCGCCGGCGAGGAGGTAGCAGGCCAGCAGATACTGCTCGGAATAATATCGTCCGCTCCACTCCGGTGGATAATCCCACGGCCAGAAAATGTCGTGAAACTGCACCAGCACGCCCGGCGCTAGCCGCGGCAAGATGTCGATGAACACCGTCGTGACATCGGAATTGGTAAAGGCCCGGTGTGAGGAATCCACGAACAGAATATCGCCCGCTTCGAGTTCGTCGAAAAGCTCCACCGGAGCCTGCTCCACTCCCGTACTGAATCGTCGATCGCAAATCGGCTCGACAGCCGCCCGAGGCGAGGGATCGATCGACGTAACAGCGGTGCGAAGTCCATGATCGCCGATCGCCTGCCGCACAAATCGCGTCGAGTACCCGGAGCCGATTTCGAAATACCGCCGGGGATTGCCTGCTGCCACCAAGCCATAGAGAGCAACCGCGTCGAGGCCCGGAAGAAATCCGTTCTTCCAGCACGGCGACACCGAACCTTCTGCGGCCACCAGCGGAATTCGCACCAGATCATCCGCGAAACTCACGAACTGGCTCAAGCGGCGCGCATACGCATCGCGATTCTGTTCCAGACGCTGCTGCAATATTGGATGAGCCGGTTTACCATAGCCATAGCGCGGCTGCGCATCGATCGGGTAGTCCAGCTCGATGCGAAAACCACTTCGCCGGAATGGAAACCAGCTTGGAGAACTCATCGCCGCTCTATGTTAATACTAGTTGGTGCTTCTTTCGCTGCACAATGATCGCCCATCATCGGAAGCACACTACAACACGATCCAGAAGGACAGTCTGCTCGAACGGCTGGAAGCACTCGACTCGCGCGCCAACCGCAAAGGCCTGACCTCTCTCGACCCAAGCCGCAATCGTCTGATCCGCATCGGGATGGAGATCGACGCCCAAGGCCGCGTCACCAAAAACGGCTACGGCGTGTTCGATCTGAGCTGGCAGGCCAAGCATCACCCGGAGTGGCCGAAGCAGATCGCCGCGGAGTTGGAAGAAATCCGCCAGCGAATCCAGCGCGCCCACGGCACGAAACTCCGCTACCTGATCTGGTGCGGAATGGGCGGATCGGCGGAAGACAAAAACATGTACAACGCCGCCGGATTGTTGAAGGGTTCGCCGCGCTGCTACGTGCTCGATTCCACCGATCCGGCCAAGCTGAAAAATATTCTGGGCGATATGTCGCGCCGTTCTCCGCTGCCCATGCCCGCGCTGCTCAAGAGCACTTTAGTCGTCGGCATGGCCATGGGCATGACCTCCTATGAGCCGGTGGTGAACCTGAAGGAACTGGCCCTGCTCTACGACAAGCACAAAGTCGATTCGAAGCCGAACTTCCTTTACATGACCTTGCCCGGTTCACTGCTCGATCGATTCGCCAGCAGCCGCGGCTATCGCAAAATCGAACTGCAACTCGATCGTCGCAACAGCACAGCCGGCCGCCATAGCTCGCCACTGACCCGCGGCAGTCTCTATCCACTGGGATTCAGCGGCGTGGATTTGTGCGCTTGGATCCAGGGAACCGCGCTCAAAGATGACGACATCCACACCGCCTGGCGCTTGGCCGCTTTCCTGCACACCCAGGGCGTGGCCGGCCGCGACAAGGTCACGCTGATGCTGCCACGCGAGTGGGCCGGCGCCGCTCTGTGGACCAAGCAGGATTTCGAGGAGAGCCTGGGCAAGAGCGAACGGCACGGCATCAAGATCGTGATCGATGAAAAGATCCGGCTGCCAAACTATCGCGCTCCTAGGGACCCATTGCAGGATCGGCTGTTCCTCGCTGTCCTTAAGAAAGGTTCCGCCAACCCCGATACTCGCAAGATCGGCCTGTTGCGCCGCGCCGGGTATCCCTTAGCCACCCTGTTGCTTCCCCGCGACGCTCCGCTCTCGCGCTACATGCAGTTCATTCATTACGCGGTGTTCGGAATCGCCTACCTGCGCGACATGAACTTCGTGACGCAACCAAGCGTCGAGCTGTATAAATCCATCACCAGCCAATTGCACGCGTCGGCGGAAAAATTGGGCGGCCTCGAAAAAAATAAGGACTGGCGCGAGATACGCAACTCACCGCGGGAGGCTCGCTGGCGTGGCCGCGTGACCCTGCTTCACCACCACATCGCGGCGCCCGATCCGTGCCCGGCATCCGCCCCTGAAATCTACGCCGCCATCTTGAAGCGCCTCAGCGCGGCTCGCGAAATCGAATACGCCGAGCTGACCTTCTTCGGCGACACTCGTTACTCCGCCCGCGGCCGCGCACTCCACACGCGGTTGAACCGCGCAGCCGAATCACTGTTCCGCTCCCGGCTGAAAATGCCAGTGGACGTTTACGAAGGCCCGGCCATGAATCACTCCTATCACGAAATGATCATCGGCCACGGCAAATGTTTCTCCACCGTCCTGATCTCCGACGATTCCGAATCAATCCCCGCCATCGGCTACACAGCCGACTACCATCGCGCCCAGTTCCTGGCCACCACCATGGCTCTGGCCCAGCGCCACCGCCCGGTAGTAGCGATCGCGCTGCGAGATTTGGAAGATGCCACTCTAGCCGCGCTGGAGGAGTTCTTCCAACAAGCAGCTAAGCACCTTTAGAACACAAAGAACACAAGGAATACAGGAAGACGCGCAGCATCCTCCTTCCTCGAATTCTTGAATTCTTGAATTCTTGAATTCCTGCTTAGCTACAATACAGATTCATGGCCAAATTCAAGCTGGCCGGCAGCAAGAAGGCCCCGGCCAAATCCATACGCAGCGCCATCCCGTGCCTAGTGATCCTCATTCTGGGCATCGTGATCATGTGCCTGCTGTTCTACTTTTCGCTATCTTCCGGAATCTCATGAGAATCGACAACCGGCGGCCCGACGAAATGCGTCCTGTCCGCATCACCACGCACTATCTGATGACCGCGGAAGGCTCCGCGCTGATCGAAGTCGGCAACACGCGCGTGTTGTGCGCCGCCTCGGTGGAAGAGACCGTGCCGCAATTCCTGCGCGGCAGCGGACGCGGCTGGGTAACGGCGGAATATTCCATGCTGCCTCGTGCCACCGCCACCCGCACTCCGCGTGAAGTCACGAAGGGCTATCCCTCGGGCCGCACGCAGGAGATCCAGCGCCTGATTGGCCGGTCGCTGCGATCCGTAGTGGACACCGCGGCGCTTGGCGACCGCACGGTCATCGTCGATTGCGACGTGCTGCAGGCCGATGGCGGCACGCGCACTGCGGCCATCACCGGCGCTTATGTGGCACTGGTCCTGGCCCTCAAACAGATTGTCCGCTTCGGCGCGCTGAAATCGTTGCCCGTGCGCGATCATGTGGCCGCGACCAGCGTCGGCGTCGTCGGCGGCATTCCTGTACTTGATCTTTGCTACGACGAAGACTCCGGCGCCGAAGTGGACATGAACCTGGTGATGACCGGCTCCGGCCGGTTCGTCGAATTGCAGGCCACGGCGGAAAAGACGCCGTTTGACGATGCCCAGTTTGCGCAACTCGTGGCCATCGGACGGCGTGGAATCACCGAGCTGATCGCCATCCAAAAGCAGGCGCTGGAGTCCTAACGTTGCGCCTGTATTGCGCAACTACAAATCCCGGCAAGTTGCGCGAATTCCAGAACGCCCTGTCCGATGCGTTCGAAGTGGAATCGCTTCCTGGGCTCGAATCCATCCCTCCTTGTGAAGAAACCGGCAAAACGTTCGAAGAGAACGCTATTCAAAAAGCGCTCTACTATTCGCAACACTGCGACGGACCTCTATTCGTCGATGATTCCGGCCTGGAGGTCGATGCGCTCGGCGGCGCACCGGGAGTCTACTCCGCGCGCTACGCCGGCCCCGACGCGACGGATGAAGCGAACAACCGCCTGCTGCTTGCACGAATGCGCAACGTGGAAGATCGCACGGCGCGATTCGTTTGCGTCGTTGCGTTGGCGAAGGCCGGCAAGCTGCTCCGCACTTTCCGCGGCGAAGTAGAGGGCGAGCTTCTCGAGGAACCACGCGGACAAAATGGATTCGGCTACGATCCGCTGTTCTTCTATCCTCCCTTCGGCTGCACATTCGGCGAAGCGCCGTTGGAGCGCAAAATGCAAGTGAGCCATCGCGCCCAAGCGCTGGCCTTGTTGAAAAAGGCTGCCACCGTCTGAAGCCCGTGCTGTGTTGCCAAGTCTCGTCGAGTTGTCAGCAGCAGATGGTAGCACAGGCTTTAGCCTGTGGGTTACTTTTCCGTCGCCACATACACCCCATCCCAATGTTCCGGCGGCGGTGCGTTTTGAAACTCGCGGCAGCGCGCTTGCAGCAACAGCGCCGGCGGATCGTGCGGGCGAATTCGTAACGCGTCGTGATAGCACTCGGCCGCGCCTTGAAAATCCCGCGCTACATACTTAGCCAGACCCTGCACAAAAATCTGAGCCAACTCACGCGCCGCGGGATCGTCGTCCGTCGCCAGGCACAGCGGCTCCCACACTTCGACGCGCAGGCTCTTGCCCATCACTTGGACGATGTCGATAGGACGCGCCACAATCGCATCCTTCGCCGCTTGATAGGTCGCCTCGCCGATCAGAATCGGAGTCCCGTAATGCTTGTTCAATCCCTCCAACCGCGACGCAAGATTCACCGTGTCGCCCATCACGGTGTAATTGAAGCGGTCGTGCGATCCCACATTGCCCACCAGAACATCGCCGGTCGCGATTCCGATGCGGGCGCGGATATTGGCCAGCCATGGTGTATCGGGAGAAGCGCGCAATTCCGCCAACTTTCGCTGCGACCAGAGCGCGGTCTGGCAGGCTCGCACCGCGTGATCCGCCGCAGGCGCCGGCGCACCCCAAAACGCCATGATCGCATCGCCGATGAACTTGTCCACCGTTCCTCCGTTCGACTCGATGCCCTGTGTCATCTCGTCAAAATAGCGGCTCAAGTGTTGGACCAACTGGTCGGGATGCATCCCCTCGGCCATGGTAGTCATGCCAACAATGTCCGAGAAGTAGACCGTCAACTCACGAGTCTGCCCTTGCAGCGTGGCTTCCTGGCCCGATGCGAGCATGCTGCGCACCAGATCCCTGGGTACGTAGTTCGCGAAAGAGCGGAGGCTCCCCTTCATATTGAGCAGTGCCTCATCCATCGCCGCCACCTCGCGAAAGAACGTCTTCATCCGCGGGCGCTTGGGTAACCGGAAAGTGCCGATCTCTTCCATCTCCGACGCAAGTTGGGTGAGCGGAACGGAGATCCGTCGCGCCAACAAGAACGCAACCATCAGGCCCATCGCCAGCGCGATCCCCATGATCGCCGCCGTCACGTCACGGTTCTGCGCCAGCACTCCCAGAAAATCCGACTCCGGAGCTACGGCGCCCAGCAGCCACCTGGGGCCGTTCTCGATTTCCAAGCTGCGGTACCCGGCGAGGTATCCGGCACCGCTCTGGCGAAACGAGAATTGCTCTTCGGTGACCGGCTTGCCGGACGAGACGCGCGCCTGCACCTCGTCGGTGAACGCCTGCAGAGCGGGGTCCGCGATGTCGGAGACCATAACCAGTTGTCCGGCCTCGCGCTGCCCCGTTGTCTCCGCTCGCCGCAAACCGGGATAAGCCACGATCATCCGGCTGCGCGGCGTCTTGCCCGCCATGAAGATGAATACCTTGCCGTGATCCCCGAAGTGAAGCTTCCCGACAAAATCAGAGAGGAAATTCAGGTCGAAGTCGATGCTGAACACTCCGCGCACAGTCTCGTCGGCGGCGATATGCGGCTCGGCGCAGGTAATACCGGGAACGCCTTCGTCGAACAAGATGAATGGCCCGAGCCAGGTCAACTTCCGGTTCTGCTTCGCTATTTGGTAGAAGCCTTCGTCCCGTGGATCATAACCATAGTTGGTCTCGTGCAAGTGCGGGATCCAACCCTCGTCTTTTCCGACGATATAGTCTTCGTTGGTGCCGCCGTCGCGTGGCGTGGTCTGGCTCACGTGCAAATCGCCATCCGTAGCCCGGTATGCGCCGCTGAAGTTCCCCATCTCGTCGCCGTAACTGGCCCAGGAAAACGAAGGATTGGTGCGCAGAATCTGCGTAAAGTGGCGCGCCAGTGCGTCGGAATCGCCGCGGACTATCGAGTTGCGGATCAGCATGTTGGAAAGCTGCACCGCCGTCACCGCCTGTTGCAAGTGGCTTCCTACTTGCACATCGAGCGAGGCCAGCAGTTCCCGAACCCGGATATGAGTAAGCCGGACGATCGCGTTTCGCGTATTGACATAGGTAGCCCAGCCAATGACGGAGACAGTGATGGTCACCAATAGGCTGACCATCATTCCGAGTCCCGCACGATACCGGACCCGGCGGCTGACGTGGTTCGATGTGGCTATGAGCTCTACAATACCGCTGTTGAAAGCGGACCGGTCTACTGCTTGTAGATCGTTCCGCCTTTCATGACGAACTTCACACGGCGTAGCGCGGAGATATCTTGCAACGGGTCGCCATCGACTGCGATCAGGTCGGCAAGCATGGCAGGCTTCACCTGGCCGATGTTCATATGCAGTACCTGTCCAGCGATTGAGGTCGCCGACTTGAGGGCGTCTACGGGCGCCATTCCGTAGTTCACCATCAGCTCGATCTCGCGGGCGTTTTCACCATGGGCGAATACTCCGACATCGCTGCCGCTGAGTATAGTGACTCCGGCATCCAGCGCCGCCTTGAAACTGGCGCGCTTGCGGAGGATGCCGTTCGGCTCCGGCTGCTGGCCCTTTTTCCAACCGGCGTATTGACTGGTGGCGTCGCCGGCCGCCAGCGTGGGGCAGAGCGCGACATGATGCTCCACCATCAGCTTGAAGATCTCGGGAGTGCCGGCGTCGCCGTGCTCGATAGTCTCTGCGCCAGCTAGAATCGCTCGCCGCATCCCTTCGGGCGTGGCAGTGTGGACGGCCACCGGTACACCCGCGCTCTTCGCCGTCTCGACAGCGAGCTTCATTTCCTCAAGCGAGAAGGTGGGATGCGCGCCGGGGTGCGGGCCCCAGCGATAGTCGCCGTAGAGCTTCACCCAATCCGCGCCGTGTCCGATCTGATCGCGAACCACGCGCGCCAGGCTGTCGATGTCCGCTTCTTCGGCGCCCTGCGGAACTCGGAACTCGAGCGCAAAGCCTTTGGGTCCGTATGCGCCGGTTGCGACGATGGCACGCGTGGAAGCCAGCACGCGCGGGCCGGGAACGATCCCTTGTTGCACGGCCTGCTTCAGCTCGACGTCGGCGTACCCAGCGCCCTCCGTTCCGAGATCGCGAACGGTGGTGAAGCCGGCCATCAGCGTCGCGTTGAGATGATTGACCGCGCGCGCGGCGCGTAAGGCCAGGCCTTCATGCAGGACTTGATCGTTCCACACGGTTTCGTTGTACGGATGAAGAAGGATGTGCGAGTGGCCTTCCACCAGGCCCGGCAGCAGTGTCGTGCCGGGGAGTTCGATTACCTTGGCGCCTGTTGCGTCGATGCTAGCGGCGGGACCGGCGGCGTCGATGCGATCGCCTTTAACGCGAACCGCCCAGCCCTGGTGCATCGTGTCGCCATCGAAGACGCGAGCCGGACGCAGCACGATGGCCGACGGAGGTTGCGGTTGAGCAAGTACCGGAATTGAGGTCAGAAAGGCGGCGAAACACAGTGTCAAGATGCGTAGTGGGGCAGGTTGGAAACCTGCAGGTTGGCAACCCGCTTGACGAAGCGCGATTGACAATCGCGCGCAGGTTGACAACCTGCCCCACATCCGAGACCGACCCACTGCCTTCGAGCATCGAGATACCATGCGGCAATTATATAGGCACGCGGTGTGCCACATTGGCAGTATGGACATCGAGACCATTCATCACGTCAGCCTGACGGCCAGTGATTTGGAGCGTTCGAGAGAGTTTTACCGCGAGATCCTCGGGCTCGATGAGATCGCCCGGCCCAACTTCCCCTTTCCGGGCGCGTGGTTCCGGGTTGGCGGGACGCAGCAACTGCATCTGATCGTCAATAGCAATGCGACCTTTCGCGGAGACAAGGGGATTGACACGCGCGATGTGCACTTTGCTGTTCGCACCAGCAGCTATCGCCAGGCTCTGCAGTACCTACGCTCCAAAGGATTTCGAGAGGATGCCGGGGACATGGACCTGCGGAAGATGGTGGTGAATCCGAAGGCAACTGCCGGTTTTCCGCAGATCTATATCGCCGACCCGGACCGGCACGTGATCGAGATCAACGCCGAGAAGTTGGATTGAACAGCCGCTCGAAGGCCGCAGCCCCGGAGGAAGTGGCAGGCTTCACCGGCCCGCCGCAGTTTCGGCAGGGCCACTTCCAGAAGCGGCATACCAGGCAATAACGGCCCTCGCGCCATTCCGGCAAATCGCGCAGCTTTCGGGCATCGCGCACGGCGCGCAGGGCTTTTTCCGAATGATCGGTTTTTCGCATTGGTCCTCCTTGTGGACACACTTCGCCCGTCATGCTCGCGAGCCAGGGTGTCTGGACACACGTCGCGTGCGAGCGAGGCGTGGTCAGGAGGTTTTGTGAGATTTATCGGATGAAGAGAGCGTTCATCGACATTGGAACAGACGGCGTTGCCGCCGTCCTGGTTTCAGGATCGCACAATCCTCTCTCTTTCTGCGTTCAAATGCTTTGCCCCAAATTTTCCGTCGTGATGCGCTACACCCAGCTTGTCCGGCCAAAGCATCTGAGTGATCCGATCAACCGCAATCGGTGGGCGGTAACGCTCCAAGTCTATGAAATAGAATAACTTTACTGGCTGTGGGTTTGTTTTTGAAAATTCAGCCGGCACCTCACGGCCACACTTGCGATGCCCCCTCGCCGGAGCGGGTTCGGGGCGCCGGCCGTCGATCCGGTTGCCCCAGGTCAACTGAAAGCAAGCAACGCCACTCAAACTCCCAGCCACCGGGCCGATGAGCGAGATGTGAACGGTTACTGAGAAGGTGCCATGCCTAAGACGGTGAGTTGCAGGCCGGAATCGCGTTAATCCAATGAAGCTCCCCGGCTCAGAATCGACTTCCCGGCGCAAGAGCCTGCTCATGCAGGCGTCCATGGCCAACCTGCTGGTGTTGGTGGCGGGGCTGGCCTGCGGCACCACTCTGGTCCTGTGGAAGCAGCGCTCCAGCTTCAGCCAACAACTCGAGCTACGCGCCGCGGCCTCGGCTGCCTTTCTGGCGAGCGAAAGCGAGTTCCCATTGTTGATTGGCGACCGCAACGAGCTGCAGCGCGCTGCCAATTCAACCGCTGCCAATGAAGACGTGCTGTACGTCGTCGTGATCGATGAGTCCGGGCAGGTTCTGGCCACAGCCGGGCGTATTTCGCCGACGTCCCGGCATGCGATCTCGGCGGGCTTGAATCGGCAGGAGGGCGCTCGCGTGGTGAGCGCGGAGGACAACTTACCGCGGCATATCGAAGCCACGCGGGTAGTGCAGCAGGCCGCCGCCAAAGGCCTGCTCGATTGGGAGGGCGGCCGCGGACAATCCAAGCGGCTCGGCTGCGTGCGGGTCGGTTTCTCCATGGACCAGCAGGAAGCATTGTTCGCGCATTCGGCCCGCGACAGCGTCATCATCATTTCGCTCGCCTTGTGCCTGATGTCGCTGGTGCAATATGCTCAATTCCGCCGGCTTCTGCGCCCGCTGTTCCGTCTGATCGAGTTCACCGGCGAGGTGGCCCGGGGCGACTTGACTAAAAGAGCGCCGCTGGGAGCCTGGAACGAAATGGACCAGTTGTCCGCGGCTTTCAACGACATGGTGGCCCAGGTGGACGTATCGCACCAGGACCTACTAACGTCGCTGGATCACGCCAAAGAGGCCAGCCGCTTGAAAAGCCAGTTTGTTGCCAACATGAGCCATGAGCTGCGCACTCCGATGAACGGAATCATCGGCATGAGCGAGTTGGCACTGGACACGCCCCTCAACCCGGTGCAGCGGGAATACGTGGAAGGCGTGCGAGAGTCTGCCCGGTCCTTGTTGACGGTCATCAACGATGTGCTCGATTTCTCCAAAATTGAAGCGGGCAAGATGGACCTGGAGTCGCTGGTGTTCGACCTCCGGGAATTGGTGGAGGAGACCGTGCGTTTGGTGGCTGTTCGCGCGCACCAAAAGAATCTCGAGTTGGCGCTGGAGTTCGAGCTGGACGTCCCCGGCCAAGTGATAGGCGATTCGAACCGGCTCCGGCAGGTTTTGGTGAATCTCTTGGGGAATGCCATAAAATTCACCGAAGAAGGCGAGGTCCTGCTCCATGTGGCCCTGGCCGCGGCCGGTTCCGAGGATGTGGAACTGCACTTCACCGTGGAAGATACCGGCATGGGGATCCCGGTCCACAAGCTGGACGCGATCTTCGACGCCTTCACGCAGGTGGATGGCTCCATGACGCGCCATCATGGAGGCACCGGACTCGGGCTCGCCATCGCCAAGAAGTTGACCGAGCTGATGGGCGGAACCATTTGGGCTGAGAGCGAGCCCGACAAGGGGAGCCGGTTTCACTTCACCACCCGGTGCCGCCGCCTGCTGTCCGAGACCCAGGCGCGGCCTCCCGCCGAGCCCGCGGTCCTTCGAGGGTTGCGCGTCCTCGCCGTGGACGATAACCGCACCAACCGGCGCATTGTCGGCGCAATGTTGTCGGCGGAAGGAATGGTTCCGGTAATCGCCTCGTCGGGCCCGGAGGCGCTTGACTTGCTCCAACGGGCGCAGCGCGACAATCTGCCGTTCCAGTTGGTAATCGTCGATGCCATGATGCCCGGCATGGACGGATTCACTTTGGCCGAGGGCATCCTTCGCGATCGGGAACTGACGCGGCCCGTAGTGATGATGCTCAGTTCTTCGGACCTGCAAAGTGACATTCCGCGCTGCCGCCGCATTGGAATTACATGTCATGTCATCAAGCCAGTCTCCCGCGCGGAGTTGCGGGAATCGATACTTCGCGCCCTCGGCATGGCGCCAGCCTTGGCTCGCCCGGCTGCCAAGCAAAATGCTCAATCGTCCCGTCCGTTATCCATTCTCTTGGCCGAAGACAATCCCATGAATCAGAAACTAGCCACCCGGCTGCTGGAAAAACGGGGTCACAGCATCACCACCGTCTGCAATGGAAAGCAGGCGATTGAGGCTTTGGAGGCGGGCTGCTTCGATGTCGTTTTGATGGACGTGCAGATGCCGGAGATGGACGGCTGGATGGCCACCCAGGTAATCCGCCAGCGTGAGCGGGGCACCGGAAAGCACGTTCCGATCCTCGCGCTCACCGCGCACGCCATGAAACGCGATCAGGAACTGTGTACGGAGGCAGGCATGGACGGCTTCTTAAGCAAGCCCTTCCAGCCAGCGCAGCTCTATGAGGCGGTCGAGTTAATGTCCATTCCCCAGCAGTCGGTCACGATCCAGTAGCCACCGGCTGCCCACTTAGGTACGTTTCCAATACCTGTACTTCGTTCTTTGCTTGGTCGTACCGGAACCGCACCAAATCGGCCCTCTCGCCGGGCGTCAGGCCGCGTTGCCGGCAAGGGATCCGGCCCACTCGCGCCGGATTCCGCGTGGCCATCGTCACCGCATCCCGCAGCTTCACTCCACCCATCCGCATCACATTCTGAATTGCACGATCCATGCGCAGCGCCGAGCCCGCCAGCCGCGTTCCGCTGCGCAGACGAACGCTGCCGTCGCTGTGCAGTTCCACTTCTACTTCACCGAGCCTATAAATTCCGGGCGCGCAACCGGCGGGCATCACGGCATCCGTCACCAGGATGGAGCGTTCCACTCCCTTGGCCCGCAACGCAACGTTCAGGAACGACTTCGGCAAGTGGATTCCGTCGACGATGAAACTGGCCGCCAGCCGATCCTCGGCCAGTTGTTCCCAAATGTAGTTAGGATGCCGAGGCAGCACCGAGTGCGCGCCATTGCCAATGTGCGTGGAAAGCGTCGCTCCGGCGCGAACGGCATCCGCAATCTCGCCGGCCGAGGCCCGCGTGTGCCCAATGCTCGCTACTACGCCTTCGCGCACAATGTTCTCGATGAACCGCGGAGCGTTGGGCCACTCCGGTGACAGGGTCATCAGCCGGATGTTCCCGCGCGCAGCGTCCTGAAACCGGCGAAACTCATCAAGATCGGGCGGCCGGACCCAGCGTTGGGGATGCGCGCCGCGCGGACCATCTTCCGGCGAAATGTACGGGCCTTCGACGTGAAATGCTTCCATAGCCGCGCCTTCCGCGATCGATTCTTTCGCCTCGGCAAGGTTGTGCAGTGCGCCGGTCATATCCTCCGGCGAACCAGTGATCACCGTCGGAAAGAAGCGAGTGACACCGGTGGCAAACATCGCGCGAATCGATTTGGAAATCTCTTCGTGCCCAGCGGCAGGCGAATTGTAGTCAACCCCGGCAAAGCCGTTTACCTGCAGATCGATCCAGCCCGGCGCGATGTAGACGGTGGAGTCGTCGGCCGGCGACAGCACGGGATCGACGTTGTCGATGAGATCGCCGAAGGAAATCTCCAGGGGTTCTCCGCTTGCAGGATCGATGCCATTACATTTCATTAGGCCGCCGGTTTATGCACAATTTTCCCACAGCCGCGCCGGGCTAAGTGCAAGAGTTCACGTCTGGAAAAACTTGTTGAAAAACGATGACAGACCGAAGAATAGCTCTGGCGCGAAACCGGAACGCCTGTTACAACAGAACAGATCCCCTGCGAGTGCGGTTCTGGCGGGTAATCTCGGGGGAGGTGGCCGTCGGAATCGCACTTGCGGATCGGATCTGTTCGTCCAGCCTCTTCCGGCGAAACTCTCTCCGCCCGTTACCTCAAACGGTGACGGGTTCGCTTTTTCCAATGGGCATCAGCCAGCCGAAACGGTCCGCTGCTTTGCCGCTCACAATATCGAAGAACACCTTCTGCAGCTTTTCGGTGATGGGACCGCGTGCGCCTTTGCCCACTTCGATACGGTCCACCGAGCGAATCGGCGTGATCTCGGCCGCGGTGCCGGAGAAGAACACCTCGTCGGCGATGTACAGCATCTCGCGGGGCACCAGCGTCTCCACCAGCGGAATCCCCAGCGACTCGGCCAGTTGAATCACCGTGTCGCGCGTGATGCCCGGCAGCACTGATGCGCCCAGCGGCGGCGTGAGGATCTTGCCATCGCGGACCACGAAGATGTTTTCGCCCGATCCCTCGCTGACGTAGCCCGATTCGTCGAGCGCGATACCCTCGGCATAACCGTTGATCTGCGCCTCCATGCGGATGAGCTGCGAGTTCATGTAATTCGCGCCCGCCTTGGCCAGCGCCGGCAGCGTGTTGGGTGCAATGCGCGTCCAACTCGAGACGCAAACGTCCACGCCCTTGGCCAGCGCTTCTTCGCCGAGATACTTGCCCCACTCCCAGCAAGCGATGTAAGTCTCGGTGGGATTGTTCGGCAACACACCGACGTCGCCATACCCGCGCAGCACGATGGGCCGGAAATAGCACGACTGCAAGCGATTCACGCGCACCAGCTCGGCCATGGCTTCCGCCAGTTCATCCGTTCCGTATTTCACCTCGATACGGTAGATCTTGGCCGAATCGAGCAGGCGGCGGATGTGATCGCGCACCCGGAAAATAGCCGGTCCGGTGGCGGTGGCATAGCAGCGGATGCCTTCAAAAACCGAGCTGCCGTAGCTGGTGACGTGGGAGAGGACGTGAATCTTGGCGTCATCCCAAGCGATAAAGCGGCCATTGTGCCAGATCTTTTCGGTGGGCTTCAACATAAAGTAATTATAGCGTTTACGACTGACTTGGAACATAGCATCGGCGCAAACGTAGAATGGGTATATGAACTGGAGCCGCGTCTGGATCGCCACCGCGCTCGTGCCGGCCATCGCTTTCGCGCAATTGCAACAGTTGAAGCCGGGATGGAATTTGTTCTCCGCGCAGCAGGATGTTCAACTCGGGCGCGAGGCGTCGGCTGAAGTCCGGAAGCAGATGGCGGTGGTGCATGACCGCCAGGTGAACGACTACCTGAACGTCATCCTGCAGAAGCTGGAACGATCGCCTTACGCGCGCACGCTGAACCGCGACGGCTCGCGCAGCGAACAGTTCCCGTTCACCATTCAGGCGGTCAACAGCAAGAGCATCAACGCGTTTTCGCTGCCTGGCGGGCCCATCTTCGTGAACACCGGCGCCATTGAAGCCTGCGACAACGAGGCGCAGCTCGCGGGTGTCATCAGCCACGAAATGTCGCACGTGGTGCTGCGGCATTCCACCAATCAGGCGTCGAAGCAAAACCTGGTCGCACTTCCGGCGTTGCTGGCTGGAGCGCTGGTCGGCAACAGTATGCTGGGCCAGTTGGCGAAAGCCGGCATCGGGCTCGGCGCCGGCTCGGTACTGCTGAAGTTCTCTCGAACCGATGAAGCGCAGGCCGATTACAATGGGGCGGAAATCATGGCCGATGCGGGTTACAATCCGCTTGAGCTCGCGAATTTCTTCGAAAAGCTGGAAGCCAAAGGCGGGCGGCAGGGAGGCCTCGAACAATTTCTATCGGATCATCCGAATCCGGGAAATCGCGTCGCGGCGATGCACGACGAGCTGCAATACATGCCGCGTCGACAGTATGTCACCGATGAGACGGGCCAGTTTGAGCGCACCAAGGACGTGGTGCATCATCTTGCCGCACCCGGACAACTGCGAGGCAGTTACGGCGATGACGCGCATGCTCCATCAGTTCCCACGGCGCGGCCGAGCGACCGGCTGAAGTCCTATCGCGGCCAATCGTTCTCGCTCGACTATCCCGACAACTGGCAGGTGTTCGGCGACCAGAAAGCGAACACGGTAACCATCGCACCGCGCGAGGGTCTGGTGCAAGGGCAAGGCGGGCAAGTGGCCGTGGGCTATGGGATCGAGACCAGCTACTATTTTCCGCAAGGCAACGGCGTCGATTTGAATCGTGATACACAGGCGCTGATTCGGCAGCTTCGGCAGTCGAATACAGGCATGCGGATCGGCCGCGATGCCCGCAGTATTGAAGTGGATGGCCGTGCCGCATTGTTGACCACACTTTATTCCGAGTCGCCTTATCGCGGCGAGCAGGAAGTGGACGCGTTGGTCACGGTGTCGCGCCCGGACGGGCTCTTCTATATGATCTTCATCGCCCCGCAAAGCGAGTTCGATCAGATACAGCGCAGTTTCGAGAACATTCTGCGCTCCGTGAGGTTCATTTAAAGAACCCAGATCGTCACTCCCGCGATACTCGACTGAATGCCCACGCGAAGCAGCACTGGAACAGCCCGGGGTTTCGATCCCGAAGCGGCCCCCGGCACGCGGGCGTCGATCTGCAGCAAGCCCACAAATCCGGGAGCCTCCGCCGCGTACAGGATCTCCGCCGGGTTCCCGTCGATGGAAAGACTCACCGGTTGTGCGGGTTGGGCTTCGGGAATCTGGGAGGGTCGCCCGTTGACGCCCGGCGGCGAGGTCTGGCCGTATCCGGTGGCGTACAGCACGACAATGGAGCCCGGCGCCGCGGGCATAGTGGTGGAGTTGAGGCTACCGTCCTGATTCGCCGCCACCGCCTCATTCGTGCCCAGCGTGGTAACAATCCCCGGCATGGCATCCAGCACCGCCAACTGAATAATGTTGGACGGAATGTCCTGGTAGAAGAGCTGTACGTTGACGTGATTCTTCCCTTGAGCCGAGTACGGAACCTGCGCGGTGATCAAGTAAGGTCCGGTTGCGAACAGGGGTGCGGCCTCGCCGTCGAAGAGAATTCGCACTCGGTCGAGAATGGCCGGCAGCTTGCCCGAACTGTCGAAGGCCGCCACCGTGCTGTTCGCCGGCCCAAACAAGTATCCATAAAAATCGACGATCTCGCCCGGTGCGATGGGGCCCGCGGGCCCGCCGGCGGCGCTCGCAGTCAACTGCGCATCCAGGACACCGAAGCCGGTCTCATCTTCGGTCAACGCAAGAAGCAGCGCCTCACCCATGCCCGGCTCGGGATTGGTAATCGTTCCGCAAGTCCAGTTTCGATCGAGCGTTGTCGGCTCGTAGCTGGACAAATCCTGGACCAAAATATGCGGCTCAAAAGAAGAATTGGTCCACGAAATTGTCTTACTGTCGAAGTAGTCGAAGGTTTGGAACAGCAGGGCGGTGGCGGCCTGAGGATCTTGCGGGACGCTGCGGCAGCTTGGCTGGTCGCCCGTGAGGTCGAGACCCCAGCGGCCGGCGTAGATCGGAACGCTCCGCGCGAGGAAGCCGAAGTTGGTATCGCGCTGGGCGTCGGTGAGCGCGTGATCGAAAAACGGATGGACTTCGTAGATGACGTTCGGGTCCGTCAGGAAAAAATCGGAACCGAAGCCTTGAAAATCGAGCGTGTCGAAGTAAGACGAGATCGAGATAATTTGTTCCGCACCCGTTGAGCGGATCGCCTCCACCAGCGCTTTCATGCCGGTCACCGCTTGACCGCTCGACGTAGTTCCACCTTGCAGCCAGAACTGCCAGTCAGCCGAGCCCCTCCGGCCCGCAACGGCTCCCGGCGTCAAGCGGGCGGAAGGTTCGTTGAAGGCGCCGAAGATCACGTGAGGATCGTCTTTGAAAAACGTTCCCCAGTTTTTCCAGAAGGCGATGGAATCCTGTGTCGGCAGGCCAAGCCCGGAAGTTTCACCGGCAGTGGGGTCCTCACAATCGGAGATCACAACGATCAGTCCGTAGGCGGTGGCTGCGCGAACGATTTTTCCGACGCGATCGAGATACGCTTGGCCGTCCCGGCGCCAAATCGCGTTGCTGACCGGTAGCCGGAGGGTGTTGATATTCCACCGGAAGCGCAAGACACCGAACGTGATGGAGTTCATGGCGGCCACGGTCTGGCTCTGCTCCGCTGTTGGATTGGCGATATTCAGCCCGGGCATTTCGACGCCTCGTAGCAGGATCGCCTGTCCGGTTAAGTCGAAAATAGCCGCGCCTTTCACGTGCAGTGGGCCGACAGGAAGGGGTGTCGGCGTGCCGTGGGCGAAGGTTAGTCGAGCCACAATGGCGGTGAGAGCCAGCCAGACTGGGAGCTGGAGTTGCATTTTCGAACGCTGGTTGGGTTTAGTGTATGCAGACGATTCGGTCCGCGTCTATGACGAATCCAACGCCTGCCTTTCACCGCTAACGTGCAAAGACGCACAGACTCAAGTCTGTGTCACCATTTCACAGTAACTTGTCAGACCGTGGTGACCGGTTGCTGCCCCACATTTCCGGTTATTCGCAGCGCAGCGCTACTGCTGGATCCAACTGCGTTGCGCGGCGCATGGGAACTGAGGCGGCCACCATGGTCACTACGAAGAAGAACAGCACCACCGCGGCGTACATCCACGGCGAGCCTTGCACCGCGGTGTTCGAAAGCGATCGGATAGTGCTCCTAGCCGCGAGCCCGAGGCCAAATCCGCCGGCCAGTCCGGCCACAACCCACACGGTCGTCGTGCCTAGAATTGTGCGGACGATTGCGCCGCGGCTTGCGCCCAGCGCCATGCGGATGGCGATTTCGCTGGTTCGCTGTGAGACCAGGCAGGAGATGACGCTGTACATTCCCGCGGCGGCCATCGCTACCGCGAGCAGCGCGAACGCGCCAATCAGGAACACGTGGAATCGCGGCTCGGTGACTGCGTCCTTGATTAGCTCGTCCATGGTCATCACACCAAACACGGCCTGATCGGAATTCTGCGATTGGATCGCGGCCTTTACCTGCTTCACCAGTTGAGCCGGCGGCAGCGCCGAGCGGATCACCAGGTACACATTCGCCCAGTCCAATTGTAGGGACGACAAATAGACCTCGGGATGCAACTCCGTTTGCAAACCGCGCGTCCGGACATTGCCCACCATTCCAACGATGGCGATCGGGTGGCCCGGCTCGAAGAGCTGCTTGCCAACCACATCGCGGCCGAGGCCGAAGCGGCGAGCAAATTCCTCGTTCACGATCGCCACCTTGACGCGCGGGCCCGCATCGTCGCGGCGAAACGTACGGCCGGCCAACACCGGTATCCGCAGCGTGCGGAAATAATCCGGGCTGACCAGATGATTGTCGCTCCAGACGATTTTGAGCTCGCCGGATGCGTCCTTCACGTCCACCAGTTCGGCATTGCCTGTGCGCGCGTTGCGTAGCGGCGGGCCGGTGACTGTGGCGGCGGAATCCACTCCCGGTATGGCGGAGATCCGATCCAGGTATTCCTGAAAGGCCAAGCCTGCCTTGTGGTCGATCGCATCTTGCGGCCGCGAGGTGGGAAGTTTCAAGCGCATGGCCAAGACATGGTTGGGATCGAAGCCCATGGGCGTAGCGACTAGTGTCCACAGATTCTGCGCGACTAGGCCGGCTCCACAGAGCAGGAATACGGACAGCGCGGCCTCGAACGCGATCATGGCATGACGCCAGCGGTTTCCTTCGCCACCGGTGACACGCGCGCCGAGAGAGGGCCCGATTGTCCAGCGGCTACCTTTGATAGCAGGGATGGTCGCGAATATGATCGCCGAAAGGAGCGAGGCTGCCAGCGCTAATCCGACTACACGTGCATCCAGATGCGCCGAGGCGAGCAGGGGACTGCGCACGGGTAACAATCCAACCAGAAGACGCGCGATCCAGCCGGCGGCCACCAGTCCCGCGATGCCCCCGCACGCGGCAAGAACTAAGCCCTCCAGAAGAAACTGCCGGATCAGCCGGAGCCTGCTCGCGCCCAAAGCTGCTCGAATGGCAATCTCGCGGCCGCGGCGTAACGAGCGGGCCAGCAAAAGCTGAGCGGCATTCGCGCAGGCGATCAGCAGCAGTATGCCTGCGCCTCCCAACAGCAGCAACAGCAGAGAGCGCTGTGTTCCCACGATGGCATCGCGCAACATTTGCGTTTCAAAAGTGAAGTGGATCGGGGTGTTCGGCGGATGGGGATAATTCGCTGGATGTTCAGCCAGCAGGGCGCGCCCGATGCTCCGCAATTCGGATTGCGCTTGCGCGAATGTCGCGCCGTCCCGCAAGCGGGCGATAACTCGAACTGGGCCGGCCGTGCCGTTGGCGGGTGTACGAAGAATGGCGGCAGGCTCCATTGGATACGGGATGTAAAGGTCCACCCGCTCCGGGATGCGCAATGTCGGATAGTCGAATTGGAATCCAGGCGGGAGTACGCCGACAACAACGGCGGGCTGGCCCTCCAACCGGAGCTTTCGTCCGATGATGCCAGGGTCGGCTCCCAATTTCGTGCGCCAGAAGGCATCGCTCAGCACGACGACAGGGCTTCGGCCCGGCTGATTTTCTTCTTCGAGGAAGGTGCGGCCGAGCGACGCGTTTACTCCCAGCAGCGGGAAGAACGACGCAGTGACACGCGCGGCGAAAACACGCACGGGTTCGCCGGTTCCGGAAACCTGCATGTCGCGGTGTTCGGCAAACGCCATCTCGCCGAGCGTGCGGCTGCGTGCGCGGATCTCGAAGAATTCGGACTCGCTGGGCATCCAGCCGGTGCTTTCCATGATGGTGACCAGGCGGGCGGAATCGCGGTAGGGCAGGGGATCGAGAAAGGCGGCTTTGAGCAGCGTGAAAATCGCGGCGTTGCCGCCGATGCCGAGCGCGAGCACCAGCACGATCAAGCTGGAGACTCCGGCGTCACGGCGCAGCAGAACCACGCCGTGCCGGAGGTCGTGGAGAATGGACGTCAGGAGCTGGAGCATTTCGTTTAGTGTACTAGTATACTAATACATAAGTCAAGATAATTAGTACGAAAGACGTCTTGACAGGCAGCGGTGTATGGAGTATATATACACTATACAGTGCTTCTGAACATCAACATGGACGACCGGCGTCCGCTCTATCAGCAGATCGCCGATGGCATTCGGACGCTCATCGCCTCCGGTCAACTCAGCGAGGGGCAGGCGCTGCCGCCAGTGCGGCAGGTGGCCGGAGATTTAGGGGTCAACCTGAACACCATCGCTGTGGCCTATCGAGAGCTGCAAGACGACGGGCTGATCATCTTGAAGCATGGGTCAAGGGCGACGGTTGCCTCCCGCACCGCCGGAAAACACAACGAGGAGGAGCTGCGAGGTTCGCTACGTACCGCGCTGACACAGCTCGTGCTTGCGGGCATGCCGCTCGGCCGGATTCTGGAGATGGTGAACGATGAATTGGGGAGCATGATGAAAGGGGTTAAAGCATGACTGTAAACCAGTACATCGCATTGATCTATTTGTTTTCCGTCGTGGTGCGGTATCCGCGGCTCAAGGAGCGTTGGACCGCTCCGCTGCTTCGCGGCAACGAGTGGTTCTTCAGTATCGCGGCGCCCGCGGGCTTCTTGGAAGGACCGGGCCGCGGCATCCTGCGCGGTTATCGGATGCGGCTGTTCATTCCGTGGCTGATTGAACTGCCGGTCTTGGCCGCGCTGGTGATTTCGGGCCACCCGTTTTATGTGACTTGGCTGGTGCTGTCAACTACGCTGTTTACGCGGCTCAATTTTTATGCGGCTCGCCATGCAGCGGAGGATCGGGCGCGCCGGTTCGAAACGCCGGAAGCGGGGGAGCCCGCGACCACCATGATGCTTTCGCTGCAACCGCGGACGACAGGAGATTATACGAATCGCTGGGTAGAGGGCATCTTAGCTGTCTCTTTTGCCGCGGCGTTCGCGGGGGTGGGCTATCTTTATGCCACGTCGCCGGACCAACACCTGACCATGTGGCTGCTGGGTTGGACGATCCTCCAAGTCTATCTGCAAGCCGGTCTGCTGTTCCTCAAGCGCGCCATCGTTTCCGCGCCCACCGCTGCGCCGGCAACCAACACCGAGCAGTATCTGGCTTGGCGCGAGAGCTTGCGGCGGTTCTCGACCTGGCTCTGTGACTCGATGCGGCTTCTTATGGCGCCGGGTGTGCTCATCGGGATAGTCTTCGCCATCTACAAGCCAATGTTGGGGAATGGTTCGGTCAACGCAATCCTGCTCGGTTTATTCGGTGCCGTCGTTGTCACCTGCTGGTTCGAGTGGCGGCGCAGGTCCGCACATCTGGAGGTGGCGCGCCGCACCAAACCGGCGAAGCTTCCAGGGCTGCCGGGAGTTCCGGCGCAATTGATTTGCTTCCAGCCGGATTATCCAATGCTGTTGCTCAGAAGTGCAACCGGGTATACGCTGAATCTCGCCAGCGCGCCGGCGAAGCTGGCCGGTTTGTACATCGCGGGATTCGCCGGACTATGTGTCTGGTTGGTGCATTTAGCCGCTTGATTTAATTCACAAGGAGACAGGAATGTTTAAGCAATGGAAGTGTGCGCTCGTAGTGTGTCTGCTCGGTCCGTTGGGATGGTCGCAGCCGGCGGAGCCGCAGATCACCGGTGAGTGGGATGGAATGATCGCTAACAAACTGCGGGTGATCGTGCGAATCGAGGGGGCCGAAGATAAATCCTTCAAAGGGATGTTGGAGAGCCCGGACCAGGGCAACGCGAAAATCGAGATCGAAGCGGTTACGTTCGATGGTAAGCGCGCGGTCCGCCTGGAACTGAAGACCATCGGCGCAATCTACGAAGGCGAGCTGAACGCCGATACTTCCGAGATAACGGGTCTTTGGCAGCAAGGCGGGGCTCGCGTGCCTCTGACGCTGCGGCGTCCGGGGGTCAAAGCGACGGCAACTCTGAAGCCTGTAACCCGCGGCCGCGTGCCGCTGCAGCCTTGTCTTGCGGCGAGCGACACTCAAGCTCTCTGCGGAACATATGCGGTCTACGAAAACCGCAAAACGCGCGCCGGGCGCACCATCGCTTTGAACTTGATGTTGCTGCCCGCCGAAGCACAACCTGCGGCCGCGGATCCGGTGTTCGCCTTCGCCGGTGGCCCGGGCGGAAGCGCAGTGGAGGCATACCCTCTGGCCACTTACGTAAAGCTATTGAGGAAACAGCGCGACATCGTACTCATCGATCAGCGCGGCACTGGCCATTCCAACCCGTTGCAGTGCGGCTTCGACAAGGACGACGTTCAGATTCTGATGAACCGCGGGTACGATGTGGAAAGCCTTCCAGCGTGCCGGGCCGAACTCGAAAAGCGGGCCGATCTGACGCAGTACACTACATCCATCTCAGCCGATGATGTGGACGAAGTACGGGAGGCGCTCGGCCACGACAAGATCGACTTGCTGGGCGGCTCCTATGGATCGCAAGCCGCACTGGTGTATCTGCGCCGGCATCCCGAACATGTGCGGGCGATGGTGATTAAAGGCGTTGCACCGCCCGATTACCGAATGCCGCTGCCCTTCGCAAAAACAATCCAATCCGCGGTGCAACACCTTTTCGCGGACTGCGCGGCCGACCCAGGATGCCACCAGGACTTTCCGAATCTACAGGCTGAGTTTGAGACTGTGGTGAAACGCCTGGACCAGGCGCCTGCAAAGTTCCAACTCACGGGCCCCTCGGGTAAGCCTCAGGAGATCACGCTCTCGCGCGGCGCGTTTGTTTCCGATTTGCGTCCGCTGCTCTACCAGCCGGGGATTGTCAGCCAATTTCCCTACATTCTCCACCGCGCTTACCAGAACGATTGGAAACCGTTCGCATCGGTCGTACTGGCAATGCATCGCGCTGTCGCCGATTCCGTCGCGCGGGGCATGGCCTTTTCGGTGAGCTGCGCGGAGTCTTTCCCGTTTATCGGCGAGGCGGACGTCCGGCGGGAGACGAAAGGAACTTACCTCGGCGATTACGATGTGCGCAGCTACCAGAAGAGCTGTCGAGTATGGCCGCACGCGGTGGTCTCCAGGGAATTTCTCGCTCCAGTGCGATCCGACGTTCCGGCATTGCTCATCGCCGGCGCCGAGGACCCGGCCACGCCGTCTTGGCTGGCCCAGCACGCCGCCGAGAAGCTCTCGCAGAGCCGAGTGGTGAGCATTCCATATGGAACGCATCTCACTGACGCGGCCTGCATCGACCGCATCATGGTGCAGTTTGTGAACGCGGGCTCTCCGGCCGGCCTCGATGTGGAGTGCGTCAACCAGATCCGCAATCCGCCGTTTGCGGGATTGGGAGGGCGTTAGCCGGCGCCTGCCTACAACTTGAACTTGTATCGTAGCTGGACGTAAACCTGCCGGGGGTCGGCATAGTGAGTGCCGCCGAATGTTGCGCTGTTGTCCAGCAGGAATCGGCGATTGGTTAAATTCAGGACGGTCATCGATATGGATAAATGATCGCCAACTGCCTTGCCGGCGGACACATCGAAAGTGGTGTGCGGCTGTAAGTGTTTGGGAATGTCGCTCGCGCTATCGACGAATCCCGATCCGTAGTATAGGCCTCCCGCCACCGAAGTACGGCGCGGCAAACTGACGCTGAAGTTGGCGTGCAATGTATGCCGCTGATCGTGATCCAGAAAGAAATATCCCGATGGCGGGGAAAAATCGGTGAGGCCGCCGGTGACTGGTGCCGCGCCCTCGGCATGTTGGTAGGAGTAAGCGATGGAGGCCTCGCCTCGTTTCAGAATGCGGGGAGAGCGCGCGGTGAACTCCCAACCGTGAATCCGTGCGGCCGCGATCGAAAGCGGAAAGAAGACATTCGAATTGCCGATGGCGTTGTGATCGAAATAATTCCTGGCGCGCTGGCGGAAGCTGTTTACGTCGAACGACCAGCCGTGCAGCGGAATGGTGAGGCCCACTTGATTCTCCTCGTCGCGCTCGCCCTTCAGCGGAATGATTCCCAGCCCTCGATCCACGGCGAATTGGAGCAGCGGGCCGGACACGGTGGAGAGCGGAGGCGCCTGATAGTAGCGTCCGTAGAACCCGCGCAGCACCCAGTTCAAGCGGGGAATGCGGATCGCCACGCCGATGCGGGGACTGGCTGCGTTCTCGGAAACTGCGCCTGAAAAATGAGTGAGACGCAGGCCGGCAGTCAGCGTGAACCAGGATGCGATCTTGAACTGGTCTTCGAGGAATCCCGCCTCCAGATGTCCCGCGGACGGCATCCGTTCGAGCACATTGGCGCCGTCCCCCGATGCCAAGTGAATGAACTCGTCATCGTGCTGTCCGAAACCGTAGATGCCGATTCGCGCATTGTGGCGAGCGCTCACGGCGTTGAGTGTCACTTGCGCCCCGGCGTAAAGCGAATCTCGATGTTGTACCGTGCTTACTGGCGTGTCATGTGGATCGCCGTCGAAATTGGCGCGGTTGAAATGTACAAAGGGAGAGACGGTGAGCAGCGCCGCCGGCGAGAAAGTGTGTACCCAGGTGAAGTCCGCCAGGGCATCGCGCTCGCGCTCCACGTCGCGCAGGTCGGCGTTGGGAATCTGGTAATCGTCACGCCGCAGCGAGGTCACCAAGCGAAATTGGTTCGCGGGATCTCTGTTGAAGATCACCGTGCCGAAGCCGCCCAGGCCCCAGACTCGATCGTGCAGCACCGCGGGCCCCGGCGTCTCCAATCCGTAGTCGCTGCGGTTGCCATTGATACTGCCGAAATAGGCCAGGCGCTGGGTGTGGTCGCCGAAGCTGAGCTGATCGTTGGTCTGATAGAAACTGCCGAACGTGGTATATACTTCCATCTCGCGATTGCGCTCGAAGCCGGTGCGCGGAACCACGTTGAACAGGCCATAGGTGCGGTCGCCGTATTCGGAAGAATATCCGCCGCGCTGCGTTTCGAGATAGTCGATGTCCTTGGGATCGATCTGCGGCCCCACATTGCTCGCGATGTTGGTATTCGGAATTGGAATTCCGTCGATGGCCCAAGTGGCTTGGTGTCCGCCGCGCACGTGCAACTGATCGTGGGTCATGTAAGCGCCGGGGACGAAGCTGGTGATCATGTTCATGCTGTTGCTCAAGTCGGCGCCGGGGGTTTTTTCGATTTGCTGGCGCGTGACCAGCGTGGCCGGGGTGGACGATTGTGGATTCACGGCGTCGGGGGATGCCGAAACCTCGACGGATTCGCGCTGCTCGGCCAGGCGCAACTGGACATGCAGCACTGGCGCGGTTCCCGAGTGCACCACCAGACGCTGCTCGGCATCGGCGAACCCGGAATGCCGCACCGTCAATCGATACTCGCCGGCGGGTACCGCGGCGAATTCGAATTGCCCGGCGTCGCTCGATAGCATCGTCTGTTGAAAACCGGACGAAACGGCCTGGATGGTTGCTTCCGCCGCGGCGATGGGGCGATGGCTGGGATCGTGCACAACGCCACGCACGGTTCCGAAAATAGTCGCCAACGCAGGACAAATTAGCGCCAATAGAGATAAATAGCATTTGTTCATGATTCTCTCCGGAGGCTCACAGGCTAAAGCCTGCGCCACCACTCACTGACAAGTACGGCGAAGGGTGCACCAACGCGTGGTAGCACAGGCTTCAGCCTGTGAGAATATTTTTCAGCAGCCGGCTAGCGCGTCCATCAGGAGAGAACAGGAGGGCCGCGCTCTTGACGCGACCGCGCGTAGGAAATTCGAAAGAGGATCTCAGGCTGGGCGGTCGCTTCAGGGCGAGTGAAAACCAGACCGGCAATCGGCGCAATTTGCAGGAGGGCGGCAGCCGACTCGACGTTGGCCACAATGACGCGCCGCGAGTAGAGCGGGCATCGGCTTGGCGCGAATTGCGGCGAGCCGTCGCCGTCGATCATGTCCATCATGGCGCAGTGATGTTTGCCATCGCGGCGGCAACATGGCGGCAGCGCGGATTGTGCATCCGGCACCAGGAAGGGTGCGGCAAGGTCGGCGGAAGATAGCAGGAGCAGGGCCAGCGCGATGATCCGCCAGACTGCAACCATGGGGCTATTGTCTCGCATTCTGGCGAAGAGCGTTTTAACCTGGGAAGACGATGCCTGTTCCACGGCTGGATGCTGTCATCGCCGAACGGTTCGCCAACCTGGCGCTGGCATGCGTCCATCGCGAATATCCGAATAAGCTGGGACATCACATGTTGAACTCGGATGCCGACGTGAGGCCGCCGCGGGAGCTGACGCCGGCGTTCTATGGCTGCTACGACTGGCATTCGGCCGTTCACGGCCATTGGATGCTGGTTCGCTTGACACGCCTGTTTCCCGATGCTCCGTTTGCCGTGCGGGCGCGAGAAGCACTCGGCAGGAATTTGACAGCGCCGAATCTGCAACGTGAAGCCGAGTATATGCAAGGCACCGGCCGGTGGAGCTTTGAACGTCCCTATGGGTTGGCTTGGCTGCTGCAACTTTGTGCGGAGCTGATGCGCTGGAACGATCCCCAGGCGCGAGATTTCGCCGCGTGGATACGGCCGCTTCAGGAGGTTGCGGTTGCGCGATTGAGCCATTGGCTCCCCAAGCTCGCGCATCCGGTGCGGTCGGGTGAGCATAGTCAGAGCGCCTTTAGTCTCGGCCTGATGTTGGATTATGCGCACGCCGCAAACCGCGCAGGTTTTGAAGAGCTTCTCGCTGGGAAGATCCGCCAGTTTTATCTTGGCGACCGCGACGGCCCGCTCGACTACGAACCTTCCGGCGAAGACTTCTTCTCGCCGTGTCTGGCTGAGGCTGACGTGGTTCGCCGGGTGATAGGCGCAGACGAATTTGCCGAGTGGCTGAGCGGGTTTCTCCCAAGCATTCCTCATGACGGCTCGATGTGGTTTGCGCCCGCTACCGTTCCGGATCGACGCGATCCAAAGCTCGGTCATCTGGATGGACTCAATCTCAGCCGCGCCTGGATGCTCCGAGGGATCGCATCCGCGCTCCCCGCGGCGGACGATCGAGTGGCTTCACTTCAAAAGACGGCGGACGCGCATGCGCAGGTTGGTCTTGAGTCCGTAACCGGCGAGCACTACGAAGGCGGGCACTGGCTGGGGACTTTCGCCGTGTACTTGCTCACGGAATCACCGAGTCTCTGATTACCCGAGGATTATCCGAGGAGAATCGGCAGCAAAACGCCAGCGCCCAACACGAACAGCCACAGAGCCGGCGCCGCGGTGCCTAGTGGGCGGCGAAGCCGTTCTTCGCGGGCGGCGATTCGCGGGTCGAGCAGCAGCCAGGCGTTGTGGCGGCGTTCCAGCAACCAGAACGCGGCGGCTGCCACCGCGCCGTAGATCAGGTGCCCGACCATGGCCGGGAACTGCGCCTCGGCTGCCGCGCCGGTCCACAATCCCGGGTCGTGCATGAAAATTGGAAACAGAGTCAACGGGCCAGCGTACCATCCAATGAGTCCGTAGACCAGTCCCCAGCAGATTCCTGAAGCAAGGTTCGGAGCTTCGCGCTGGAACAACAGACCGTAGCTCACGCCCAACAGAATACTGATGCTCAGGTGAATCGCAATCCCCAAAGCAGGCGAATTGCCGCCGGCGACGGCCGCGATCTGGCTCAGCGATCCGGTGGCAATCAGGACCAGCATGTACAGCAACCCCCCGGCCAGTCCAGCCGCCGCGCCCCACTGCGCCAGGCGGATGAATCGCACGCCAGGGCCTTCCGGTTCGCGGCGGATTGGATCGGATTCGGTGAGGAATCGGACGGTCAGGCGATCCACCAAGGCGTAGAGCAGTCCGACGATGAGGCCGTAGACGATGTAGCCAATGAGTGGACCAAAGAGTTGCACGGCGTGATCGCGCGACCAATCGATCGGTTGTCGCTGCCAAAGGGGAACGATGGTGAGCGGGCCTAGGAACCACCAGAAGATTCCGTAGGCCATGCCCCACGCCATGCTGGAGCCGTAGCCCAGGACATCGCGCTGGAACAGCAAGCCGAAACTTGCGCCGATGGCGACCGCGGGCAGAATGGGCAGCGAATGAATCGCCATCGCGGCGACGAATCCGGCCAAGCCGCCGCCGACGATGGCGCGAGCGAACCCGAACTTCGCGAGGTTCGTCCGGTTGCGATGCGCGCCAATTGTGCCCAGCGCCAGTCCCAATGGCAAGCCGTAGCAGATCAAATAGCCAACCAGCGCTGGGAAATTGTCGCGATTGGTCTGGTAAGCGGCGGAGAAATTCGCCGCGAGCACTTGCGAGCCGGTTACCACGGCGAGCCATAGCAGCAGCGCGTAGCTGATCCCCCATTGAAAACCCGAGCCGAGGTTGAGAACGCGGCGGGAAAACACCAGCGCGAAAAGCAGTCCGTAGACAGCGCCCAGCACTGGCCCGTTGAGGATCGAGGTGTGGATCGCCGCCATCAAAACGAGGCCGCCCAACAGGCCCGTGACGCCGCAGACCAAGGCCGGAACAATAGGTTTGGTTGCCATGATCTATTTCAACTCGATGGTTTGGACGATGTCGCGCGGGAAGAACAGCTCGATCACCCAGTCGGTGAGCACGCGAATTTTGCGCTCCAGCCCCGGCAATTTTCCAAGATAAATGCCCCGCCATAGCAACCAGGCCAGCAGTCCGCGGAAGCGCATGGATTTCGCGCGCGCGAAGGGCACGGTAAGCTCGGCGCAGGCGGTGTGATGCCCCACCACGCACAGAGCGCCGAGAGAATCGAAGTGGAATGGCTGCGGCGCGCGGCCCTTGATCACGGCGCGTATATTGCGCGCCAGAGTGCGCGCTTCGCGCAATGCGAACTGCGCGGTGGGCGGGCACGGGTTCCCGGTCTTGCCATCCTTCAACGCAGCGCAGTCGCCGACGGCCCAGACGCCAGGATTTCCGGCGACGGCCATGGTGCTCTCGACAATCACCGCGCCGCGTTTGTCGGCTTCCAGCGGCAACGCCTTCAGCAGAGGATTGGGCGCAGTGCCGGCGGTCCACACCAGCGTTCGTGCGCGGACTTCGCCATCGCTCAAGACAACGGTGCCAGTCCGGCAATCGCTGAGCCGGCAATTCAGGCGGAAAGTGACGCCGCGCAACGCCATGCTCTCCTGCGCATAACGGCCCAGCGATTCGCTGAGCTCCGGCAGGATGCGGTCGCGCGCGTGTACCACGATGATTTCCACGTCTTCCGGGTTGATGTTCGGATAATCCGCCAGAATTCCGCGCGTGAAATCGTTCAGAGCGCCGGCTAGTTCGACGCCGGCGAACCCGCCGCCGGCAATCACGAAAGTCAGCAGCTCGCGCCGGAGGTCCCGATCGATTTCGCGATCCGCGCGCTCGAACAGGTCGATCACGTGGTTGCGAATGCGGATGGCGTCCAGCAGCGACTTGAAATCGAACGCTTGCTCCTGGACATTCTTCATGCCCAGGTAATTGGAAACCGCGCCGAGTGCGAAGACGACGTGGTCGTAGACCAGCTCGCGCGTGCCGCCGCCTTCCACCGCGATGCCGATTTTCTTTGTGGCCAAGTCCACTTCGCTGACGCGGCCGCGCACCACTTGTGTCCGCCGCAAGCTGGTACGCAGGGGCGTGCTGATGTGGCTGGGCTCCAGGCTGCTGCCGGCCACCTCTGCCAGCATGGGCGTGAAGAGCAGGGCATTGGTCTCGCTGACCAACGTGAACGACACAGAACGGTCCGCGCCGAAAACTTCTTCCAGGTTCTGCGCCGTGGTCATGCCCGCGAATCCGCCGCCGAGAATTACGATGTGCTTGGGCTGCGGTTCCGGCGGCTTGGGTGGTTCGGGTTCCGGCCCGAGCTTGGCCAGCGCAAGATCGTTGAGCGCTTGCACGATCAGGCCGAGCGCGCCGCCGTAGAGCACCCATCCGATCAGCTCGGGAAAAAGCGCGCGCATGTCTTCGTTCGACCATTGAGGCATATCGCCGCCGAGCAAGGGCGCCAGGATGACGCCGCACAGCACCCAGGCGGGCACGCCCATGGCCGCAGCGGTCATGGCGCTATCGGCGTACGCGCGTGGAGTGGGCCGGAACGCGATGGTGTAGACAATCCCGGCCGCCGCGGCGAGCAGGATGCTGGTGGCGTTGTTGTCGCGCGCCAGCACCAGTGGGAACGCCGCCAGCAATCCGGCGGTCAGCCCGATTGTCGCTCGTCTCAAATATTTCATTGTGGAGATCCTCCGTCAACTCACAGTGACCTGTTGCTGCAGGCCAAAGCGCTTTCCCAGGAACCAATCCAAGCTCGCGCGTCCGGGTCCGTAGAGTGTCAGCCAAACCAGGAATATCAGCAGTACGACGGGCGAGACATCGGTGAGTTCTGCCGGGAACTTTCCCAGGAAACTCGCCTTGTCGGCCGTGAATAACGCCACGATCATCGTCGAGGATAGCAGCAACGAGAAGATCCGCGTCCCTAACCCAAGCATCAGGCAGATTCCGCCCACCAATTCGAGAGAAGAGATGAATAGCGCGTTGACCGATGCGAACGGGATTCCCAGATCGGTGAAGAAAGCCGTAGTGCGATCCAGGTTTTGTAATTTACCTTGACCCGTGTAAAAGAACGTGACGCCGGCCAGTAAACGCGTCAACAGGGGAGCGGCGAACTGTAGTGCCGCAGTGATGCCGGATGCCGCGGCCAGGCTGCGTCGAATCAGATTCCGTTGTGGCATTGCTCTCTCCATTCTGTATCCCAAATACCGCCGCGCCGCCGGATTATTCCCGCCGATGCGATATATTCGCATCACAGCCCATGAGAACCCCCAAGCCCGCCGCCGGCGGCAAGCTAAGACTCATTCCGTTGGTAGCGGCCACCTATTTCATGGTGTCCGGTGGACCGTATGGCTTGGAGGAACTGGTTCGCGATTCGGGCTACGAGATCGCGCTGGCCATCCTGCTGCTGACCCCATTGATCTGGAGCCTTCCGACCGCGTTAATGGTGGGCGAACTCGCCGCCGCCATTCCTTGCGAAGGCGGGTTCTACATCTGGGTGCGGCGCGCGATGGGCCCGTTCTGGGGATTCCAGGAGGCCTGGCTATCGCTGACGGCCAGCGTTTTCGACATGGCCGCGTACCCCACGGTCTTTGTAATGTACCTGGGGCGGATCTGGGCTCCCGCGAAAGAAGGTCACAATGGCGTGATCATCGCCGCGCTGGTGATTTTCGCATGCATGTTTTGGAATCTGTTTGGAGCGAAAGCGGTTGGCGACGGATCGGTGCTGCTGGGCGCGCTGTTGCTGAGCCCATTTGTACTGATCACGATCTTCGCTTTGTTTCGGCACACGGATTTGAGCGCGTCTACGGGCAGCGCCACGTCAACGCACCCGGATTTGTTGGCCGGGATCATCGTCGCCATGTGGAATTACATGGGCTGGGACAACGCGTCCACCGTTGCGGAAGAGGTCGAGAATCCGCAGAGAACCTATCCACGGGTGATGATGATCACCCTGGCGGCGATTGTGATCTCCTATGCGATCCCCGTTTTCGCGGTGTCGCGAACACATGTGCAACCTAGCTATTGGGCCACTGGAGCTTGGGCGGACATTGGAGCGATGATCGTAGCGCCGTGGCTCGGCCTGATGCTGGTGATGGCGGCCATGATCAGCGCGTTCGGGAGTCTGAATTCGCTGACCATGTCGCTGTCGCGGCTGCCGGCAGCATTGTCGGAAGACGGTTACGCGCCCGCTTTGTTCCGGCGCAAACTGGCGAACGGCGCGCCCTGGGCGGCGATCGCCGCTTGCGGGTTGGCCTGGACGGCGGTCCTGGGGCTAAGTTTCGACCGAATGCTGATGCTGGACATTTTGCTTTATGGCGCCAGCTTGGTGCTTGAATTTATCGCGCTCGTCTTGCTGCGCATCCGCGAGCCAGAGCTGGTGCGGCCGTTTCGGATTCCCGGTGGTTTGGCGGGCGCCATCTGCGCCGGCGTAGGCCCGACGGCTCTTTTGATGGTCGCGCTGATCCGGAATCACAATGAACAGATGGGCAACATCAGCGCCCTCACGGTAGGATTGATCATCATGGCGGCGGGCGTGGGTTTCTACTTCATCGCAGCGTGGAGACGCCAGCACGCGCCAGGCCCGGTTGCTGGTGACGTAAGCTGATCTCTTGGCGGCCATCCTCATTTTTTTCGCCGTGTACCTGGTGCTGGCCATGGGCCGATTGCCCGGGTTTCGAGTGGATCGAACTGGCGCCTGCATCATCGGCGCCAGCCTCATGGTCGGCCTTGGCGTGCTGAATTTCGACGAAGCCTGGGCGGCCATCAATCACGACACCATCATCCTGCTGTTCGGCATGATGATCGTGGTCGCCAATTTGCGCCTCTCCGGTTTCTTCAGTGCCGTGGCCGAGTGGGTAGTGGAACACGCGCACCGGCCCATCGTTCTGCTGGCCGCCATCGTGTTCGTGGCCGGGTTCTTCTCGGCTTTCTTTGTAAACGATACGATGTGCCTGGTGCTGACGCCGCTGGTGCTGGAGATCGCCGGCCAACTGCGCCGCAATGCCGTGCCTTACCTGCTGGCGGTGGCCATGGCCGCCAATATCGGCAGCGTCGCTACCATCACAGGGAACCCGCAGAACATGATGATCGGCAGCTTTTCCGGAATCCACTATCGGACTTTCGCAGCGGCACTCTCGCCGGTTGCGCTCGCGGGACTGCTCCTCACCGTGCTAGTCATCGCCGCTCTCTACCACCGGGAATTCCGGCTTCAGGAAAAGGTTGTGCTCGAACGGCGGCGTGTGCGGATCAACCGCGTACTGATGTGGAAGTCGTTGGCTGTATCGGTGGGAATGATCGTATTCTTCTTCGCCGGCTGGCCGGTTCCGAAAGTCGCGCTCCTGGCTGGCGCCGTTCTATTGGTCACCAGGCGCGTGAAGCCGGAGAGGGTTTATCGCGAGATCGATTGGCCGCTGCTGGTGCTCTTTATCGGCCTCTTTATCGTGGTGGCGGGCGTTGAAAAAACCTACTTGCCGGCGGAGCTTTTCCGTGTCGCACAGCAGTTTCATTTGGAGCGCACCGCAGTGTTGAGCGCCTTCGCGGCCCTGCTTTCGAATATCGTGAGCAATGTGCCGGCCGTGTTGGTTTTCAAACCGCTGATGGCCCACCTCAGCGATCCGGTGCGCTCCTGGCTCGCCTTGGCGATGTCCACCACGCTGGCCGGCAATCTGACCATCCTGGGTTCTGTCGCCAACCTGATCGTGGTCCAGAGGGCGCGCCACGAAGTGAGGATCGGCTTCTGGGAATACTGCAAAGTGGGCGCGCCCTTGACCGTCCTGACCATCGCCGCTGGCGTCCTCTGGCTCGGCTGACCGGCTCAGGCCGTTGTGACACTATGTAACTATCTTGCGCGCATCCGGGAATAAATCCGGCCCTGCCCGGCATTCAACGGGCGTATGGCATCCGCCCCAGCAATGGACCTCGCCTTTGTGAGCTATCCGCCTGATGCCGGATCGGTTCAACTGACTGCGAAAGAGCGGTTCGAAGCCGAAGCCATGCCCCATCTGCAGGACATCTTCCGCACCGCGACGCGCGTGGTTGGCGACCGCCAGAGGGCCGAAGACATGGTTCAGGAAGTTTATCTCGAGGCCTGGAAATCTTTCGGCCGTTTCCAGCCAGGAACCAATTGCCGGGCCTGGCTCTATAAGATTCTCTTTCACTGCGTCAGCCACCACCGCCGCAAGTGGTTCCGCTTTGGCGCGCCGAAGGAAACGGAAGAGCTGGTGGAAGCGAATGTGGTTTACACACCCGCCGTCCCGGATCGCCTGACCGACGAAGACATTCTGGCTGCACTCGACGGAATCCCCGAGGACTTCCGCGCAGTCGTCCTGCTGGTGGATGTGGAAGAGTTCAGCTACAGCGAAGCGGCCGGGATCTTGTCGATTCCCTCCGGCACGGTGATGTCGCGGCTGAGCCGGGGAAGAAAACTGCTGCGCGAGCGGCTGGCGGACGTGGCGCGGTCGCACGGTATTCTCAAGGCGAAACAGGAAGGAACAGGGGCATGAGCCAGACATCGGTTAACGGACCGGAGTGCCGGCAGGCGGTGCAGGATATGGACGCATACCTCGGTGACAGCCTCACGCCGGATCAAACCCGGCAATTGAGCGAGCACTTGGGCCGTTGTTCCGCGTGCTCCCAGGAGTTGGAGACCCGGAAGGGTATTCGGGAGCGCTTGCAGTCCGCCGCGCACTCGATACCGGCGCCGCCTTATCTTGAGGCCCGTGTCCGGAAGCACATTCAGGGATCGCACACCCCCTCTCCTTGGGTGAACCGGCTGATCGCCGTGGGGGTGATGGCGGTGCTCGTAATTGGCATCGGCGTTTCGCTTGCGTATCGATCCGGCTACTTCCGGCTGACCACTGCGTCAAAGGAGTCCTACATTGCGTTCGCCTCGAGCCGGGTTCCAATGTTGATGCGCGTCGGACTGGGCGATCATGTTCACTGCGCGATCTTCCGGAAGTATCCGAAGAATCCGCCACCAGTGGAGGAATTTGCCCGGCTGCTCGGCCCGGACTTTCGCGGGCTGATCCCAGTGGTCGAGCAGCATGTGCCCAGCGAGTACCGCCTGATCCTGGCGCATCGCTGCCAATATCACAATCGCCGATTCGTGCATCTGACTATGACGAACGGCTCGCGACTGCTGTCATTGGTAATCGCCAAGAAAGCAGGCGGCGAATCGTTTCAGGCCCAGGATCTGCTCCCGGCGCTCTCGGACTCCGGCTTGTCCATCTACCGGGCAGGCGTGCAGCGATTCCAAATGGCCGCCTTCGAGAGCCGCGATCACCTGGTGTACGTAATCTCGGATCTGCCGCAAGAGAAGAATACGGAACTGATGCGAGCCATGGCCCCGGCTTTGAGCAGCTACTTGTCAGAACTGGAGAGCTAGCCGGTAAGTTACTGCCGCCCGCCGCCTGCCTCCTGCCGCCCGTCCCCATATCCCCGTACGAATAGAACAAAAACACCCCGGAATGTATTGCGGCTGCTGCTGCTAACTCCGTACCATCGACTTCATGACCAAATTGGCACTGCTAATGTGCATTTGTGCGGCGGCGCTGTCCGCCCAGACTATTTCTTCGGAGGAACACGCCGTTACCAAAGGCAAGAAACTATGGAGGTGGAGCCTGGCCGCTTTGGCGGCGGGCAATATCGCCGATATGCACTCATCGTGGGGCCGGCCGGAAGCGAACCCTCTGCTGGCCGGTGCGAATGGGCGCTTCGACTGGCGGAGCGCCACCATCAAGCTTGGAATCCAGGCGCCGCTCATCGGCTTTCAATTGTGGCGGGTGCACAAAAACCCTTCACCGAGCCTTTACAAGAGCTACTCATTCACGAATTTTGCCGTTGGCGGCGCGTTCGGCGGGGTCGCGATTCACAACTATCGGCTGCCACAATCTAGGCTGCCAAGTACGCCCTGATAAACGGAGCGAGAACGGATTATCATGGTTCCGTTGGGGAGGGAACCAATGAGAGCCTCGCTCCGCTTTGTCCTTGCCGTCGTCTTTTGTCTGCCTGCATTCGCGGCGAATCGTTTCGACATCTCGCATTTGGACAAGATCCACCGCGTTGCCGATCCGCAGATTTCACCGGACGGCAAGTCGATTATCGTGGTGGTTTCGAGGCCGAATTATGCCGAGGACCGGCACGATGCAGACCTGGTGATGGTGGACGTAGCGAGCGGACGGCAGCGTCGGCTCACGCACGATCGCCGGGGGATCAGTTCGCCGCGGTGGTCGCCCGCCGGCGATCGTCTGGCGTTTCTCGCAACAGGCGTGAACGCCAAAACACAGATCTTCGTGATGCCGATGAGTGGCGGCGACGCAGTCCAAATCACCAAATCCACAACTGGCATTCAGCAGTTCGCCTGGCGTCCCGATGGTCTGATGATCGCCTTCGCTGCCGGCGAGGAACCTCCCAAGAGAACCGGCGACGACAAATTCAATGACTCGTTCGAAGTGGGCAACGACGATTTTCTGGTGCGCGAAACGCCCATGCCCGCGCATCTCTGGCTGATTCCGTCCGATGGCGGCGAGCCCCGCCGGCTGACGTCGGGGACCTGGACGCTTCCCATCAGCCATCCGCCCAGCTCGCCCGTATCGCCCATCGCCTGGTCGCCCGACGGCCGGTCCATCGCCTTTGTCAAAGTGGAGACTCCGCACTCCGGCGATAGCGATCGCAGCACGCTGCAGATTTTGGACATCGCCAGCGGCAATATCCGCGCGGTTACCGGACGCACCAAGCACGAGGGCTATCCGGTGTTTTCGCCCGACGGATCGCGCCTGGCATATTGGTTCCCGCGCGACGGGCAAAACAAGAACGTGAATGAGATTTTCGTCGCGCCGGCCTCGGGCGGGGAAGGCGTCAATGTCACGCGCGGCATCGATCGCAATATCCAGCGCGCGATTTGGACCGCCGACGGGAAGTCGCTGCTGGTGGGCGCGAACGATGGCACCACGGTCGGCCTGTGGATACAGCCCATCGATGGCGCAGCCCGCCGCGTGCCGCTTGGCAAGATTTGCCCGAGCTCTGCGTTTTGGGTGGATGTGTCGCTAGGCAAGAACGGCGAAATTGCCTTTGCCGGCAGCGAGCCGCTGCATCCGGCGGAACTTTATTACCTCGCTGCGCCCAACGGTCCGGTGAAGCGGCTCACGGATTTCAATCAGGAAATCGCCGCGCTCGAGCTGGGGAAGACCGAGACCATCGAGTGGGACGGGCCGAACAACTTGCACATGGATGGCGTGTTGACCTATCCGCCGGATTTCGCGCAAGGCCGCAAGTATCCGCTGGTGCTCTACATCCACGGTGGCCCACGCGCCGCATCGAAGGAAGTGTTTTCCGCGCGCGCGCAGTTGCTGGCCGCGAACGGCTGGGTAATTTTCGAGCCCAACTATCGTGGCAGCGACAATCTGGGAAACGCGTTTCAGTCGGCCATCTGGAACGATTCGGGCGACGGCCCCGGCCGCGACGTCATGTCCGGCATCGAGGTGCTCAAGAAGCGCGGCTTCGTGGATGAAAGTCGCATGGCAGTTTCCGGTTGGTCCTACGGCGGCTACATGACCACCTGGCTGCTGGGCCACTATCCGGTGTGGAAAGTCGCCATCGCCGGCGCAGCGGTCACCAACTGGTTGGATCAGTACAATCTCGGCGACGCGAATGTTCGCCGCGGCTCCGCGTTCGGCGGGTCACCATACGTCGGAGACAACATGGCTGGCTATCTCGCTCAATCGCCCATCACCTACGCCAGCAAAATCAAGGCGCCGACGTTGATTTTGTCCGACACTGGCGACTATCGCGTACCGGTCACCCAGTCCTACGAGCTGTATCACGCGCTGAAAGACAACGGCGTGCCGACCAAGTTTTTCGCGTATCCGGTTGGCGGCCACAGCCCGTCCGATCCGGTGCGCCAGCGCGATGTGGATCGTCGCTGGATCGGCTGGCTCAAGGAATACTTGGGCAGCGGCGCGTCGGCCGAATCGACGAGAGAATAATAAACTGGCCGCAGAAAGCGCGCTACCGCGCTAGAGAGGTCGGCTGACCCTCAAGAATCGCGCGGACGAGCTCCCGATTCGCGAGCGCACGGATCCCTGCGGGTGTGATCTCTACCGATTATGTGACCAAGATTGCCCGGCTCAAAGCTTGGAGCAACACGGCGTCCACAGCCCGCGAATCAATCGGGGACAACGGTTTACTGCACCCGGTCTTACGTCTTTAGGGCCAGGATGGCGTCTAGCGGGACGCCGGTTTGACGGCTGCTAACTGATGAGAAACCCGCTTCGCGGAGTAATGCGGCGTATTCTTCGGCTGAGCGCTCGCGGCCTTCGGTGACTACCAGCATGTTGAGCGATTGCATGTGGGCGGAAACGTAATGCGGTTCGAGCAACCTCTCGCCGACCAGTAGGCCGCCGCCTGGTGGGAGGGCTGCGTAGACCTTAACCAGCAGGCGGCGGATTTTTTCTTCCGACCAGTCGTGCAGGATGCGGCCCAGGCTGTAGAGATCCGCCGGGGGCAGCGGGTCGGTGAAGAAATCGCCGGCGATGGTTCCGGGAAACATTTGCGCGACCCCCGGCAAATCGAAAACAGTGGCTTCCATGTGAGGATAGCGGGCGCGGGCGGCTTCGGCGAGATGGCCAGAGCCTCCGCCGAGGTCAACCAGTCGATGGAAGCGGCTGAGATCGAACGCGGCCACAACCGCTGGAGAGGTGAGTTGGCCGAAGCCATGCATGCCGCGCTGGAACTCGCGCATGGCGTCTTCGGTGCGGAAGAAGTGCGAGAAGATGGGGCCGTCGAATCCGAAAGTCTGTTTCCAGCGGTGCGTTCCTTCGCGGACTGCATCTTCCAGATGGCCCCACATCGGATAGAGCGCTGCGTTCGAATAGCGGATGTAGCCTGTGAGCGTGTCCGGGCTATCGGATCGCAGGTACTTGTCGGCTTCGGCGGTGTTGACGTAGGTGGCGCCGCGTTTTTCCAGGAGCCCGAGCGAGAGGCAGGCCTCGA
>DASQGY010000307.1:0-76155 GCA_035632375.1 Bryobacteraceae bacterium
CCCAACGCCAGCGACAGCACTGCGACCGCGGTGTAGCCCGGGTTTTTTGCTAGCGTTCGTAAACCGTAACGAATATCCTGAAGGGTGGTCTCGATCATAGGTAATCCTCTCTGTTCCCGGTAGCTTTCCTTGGTTTGATCCATGCCACCGAAGCTGAGGTACGCTTCCCGGCGCGCCTGCTCGGGACTCATGCCCTTGCGCAGGTTTAAATCCACTGCCATCTCCAGGTGCGAGAGCAGTTCTTCTTCCAGCTCCTGTTCAAGTTTGCGGCGGCGGAAAAGTGCGGCAAGACGAGTGGCCATCACACGGAGGAATTCCATTACGACGTCACCTTCAATACGCGGTTGATCACGCCGGACATTCGCTCCCAACTCTCCGTTTCCGTTCGAAGCTGCTTTCGGCCGCCCGGCGTCAATGAGTAATACTTGGCCTTGCGCTTGTTCTCGGAAACGCCCCACTTGGACGAAATCCAGCCGCGTTGCTCCAACCGCAGAAGTGCGGGATAGAGCGTACCCTGGTTCAAGCGAAGCAAGTCGTCGGAAATCTGCTGGATACGCAGCGCGATCCCAAAGCCGTGCATCGGGCCCATGGTGTCCAGGGTCTTTAGGACCAGCAGATCCAACGTTCCTTGCAGGACTTCCGCTTTTGAAGACGGCATCTGGCCCCTTTAGACGGTCAACATGAGCACCAGTTAGCTGGAATCTTCCCGAGAAAGACCTCCGGCCTAATCTGTGTGGATCGGACCCTGGTGTAACATGACTGTATATGAGTACAGTCACGCCAGCGTATCTTGAAATCATCGATTTCATCGCTGCCGGTACGACGCCTGGCGCTGTGGCTCAATTCCGCCCATCGCGGGAGGCGCAGCAGAGAATCGCTCAATTGATCGAACGCAACAAAGAGAATACCCTGTCGCCGGACGAAAAAGCGGAGCTGGATCATTTCATGGAGCTGGAACACATCCTGAGAATGGCCAAGGCAAAGGCGCGGTTAATACTCTCACGTGGCCAGTGATGTGAGTGAGCAACTGCGGGCCGAAGTGACCCGCCGTGCCGATGGCCGTTGCGAATACTGCTTGATCCACGAAAACGATGCCGGATTTCCGCATCAAGTGGACCATATCGTCAGCCGGAAGCATGGTGGTAACTCTGAGAGGGACAATCTAGCCTTGGCCTACGTTCTCTGCAATAGGTACAAGGGAAGTTCTTCCATCCTCGCCGCGACCATTGGGCAGATCATTTCCGGATAGAGAACGAGCTTATTCAGCCACTGACAGAGATCGGGCGCGTAACGCTTCAGCTACTGCAACTTAACGTGGCAGAGAGACATTCCGAGCGACGATTGCTCCAATCGCTGGGAAGATATCCGAACCACTAAGAATTTCCGGCTGGGAAGTTCCAGGCCATTCGTATGGTCTGACTTTGTCCTAACCGAATCGATGGTAGTACGTCTACCCTGATGCCCTCGATTCACGGTAGAATATCGACCAAGGCCATGCGCAGAGACGACGACATCGACCGCGAGCTTCGCACGCACCTGGACCTGGAAGCCGAGGAGCAGCGCGACGCCGGGTTGAACGCGCGCGATGCCCGCTACGCCGCGCGACGCGCCTTTGGCAACACCACTCTCATCAAGGAGGTTGTACGCGAAATGACCGGCTGGACATCCTTTGAACGACTGGCTCAGGATCTGCGCTATGGGGCGCGCCTGGTGCGCCGCACGCCTGGCTTCAGCATCGTCGCGATTCTGACGCTGGCCCTCGGCATTGGCGCCAACACGGCAATCTTCAGCGTGGTGAACGCGCTCCTGCTGCGGCCTCTGCCGTTTCACGATCCGAATAATCTGGTGCGCCTATCGCCCACCAACACCAAGACTGGTCTGGCGCCTTACTCCGTCACCTCCTATCCGGATTTCCTGGATTGGAAGAATCAGAGCCACAGCTTCGAACAGGTGGAGGGCTACGTCCCGCGGACCTTCAACCTGACCGGTGGAGATCAACCACAGCGCGTTTCCGGACTGCGTACTTCGGCGGGATTTCTTCAGCTTCTCGGCGTCGAGCCGATTCTGGGCCGCGTCTTTCTTCCTGACGAAATCCGGTCCGGTCAGGATCATCTTGTGCTGCTGTCGGAAGGTCTTTGGCACAGCCGCTTCGCCGGCGATCCCGGCATCCTCGGCAAGACCGTCCAGCTCAACGACGAAACCTACACCGTCATTGGAATCTTCCCCGCGGCGTTCCAGTTCCCGCCCGACCGCCCTGTCGTTATCGTACTGCCGCAGCCGCCCGACCCCAGCCGTGGACACGGTTTCGTAAATGTCGCGGCTCGACTCAAGCCGGGCGTTTCTCTTCCCCAGGCTCAGGCGGAGATGGATACCATCGCACGCGGCCTAGAACTTCAATATCCGAAGGAAGACAAAGACAAGGGCGTCCGCGTGCTTGCACTTCAGGAATCGTACGTCAGGAGTTTCCGGCCGGGGCTGCTCATTTTTCTAGGTGCGGTTGGGTTCGTTTTGCTGATTGCCTGCGCCAACGTGGCGAACCTCTTCTTGAGCCGGACCGCCGGGCGGCAGAAGGAACTGGTGGTTCGGGCGGCGATGGGAGCGGGCCGCCTTCGGTTGATGCGGCAACTGCTGACGGAGAGCGCGCTGCTCGGTTTGGCCGGTGGCGCAGTCGGGCTCCTGTTCGCCTATTGGGGCATGAAGGGTCTTGTTGTGCTGGTGCGTTCCACTTTCTCCGTCGCTTCACTCGACGCCGTATCCATCGACGGCGTGGTGCTAAGCTTCACGCTGGGTATCTCGCTTCTGGTTGGACTGTTCGCCGGCCTAGCGCCGGCGCTGGGAGCGTCGCGCCTGGATTTGAACGACACGCTGAAGGAAGGGAGCCGCGGCCTCTCCGGAAATCGCCGCCGCAGCCGGATTCGCGGTGCGCTGGTGATGGCCGAAATCGCTCTCGCGTTGGTACTTCTCATCGGCGCCGGCTTGATGCTCAAGAGCTTCCTGCTGCTCAATCAAGTCGATCCCGGCGTCCGTCCGCAAAATGTGCTGGCCATGAGTTTCTCGCTCGGCGGCAAGAAGTATGCCAAAACGCAGGCCCGCGCTCCGTTCATGGATGCGCTGCTGCATCGGATTGAGCGGATCCCCGGTGTGCAGTCCGCCGCGGTGGTAACGAACATTCCGCTGACCAACGATGACGACGCTTTGGGAATCAGCATCGAGGGCCGTCCCGATCCAAAGCAAAAGCCCGTGGTGAGGTTCAATATCGTCGGACCTGGATACCTGCGAACCCTGGGAATTCCACTGCTCAAGGGTCGTGATTTTTCTGCGCGCGATACCGAAGCCGCCCCCACCGTTGCGATTATCAATCAAGCCATGGCCCGCGAGTTTTGGCCGCACCAGGACCCCATCGGCGCCCGGATTTCCTCCGACGGCCAGCACTGGTATTCCATTGAAGGCGTGATCGGCGACGTCCGGCAGAGAGGTCTGCGCGCCGACCCCGTTCCCGAAATCTACTTGTCCTACCTGCAGGATCCATACGCTTGGCCCTACCTGAGTTTGCTTGTCCGGACCGCATCCGATTCCATGAAGCTGGTTCCGACCATCCAAAGCTCTATCTGGTCCGTGGACAAAAATCTGCCCATCGCCGGCGTCACGACGATGGAGCAAATCCGCTCGGGCTCCATAGCGCAGCCGCGCCTCACCGCGTTGCTGCTCACGGTCTTCGCATCGCTGGCGCTGATTCTGGCGTCGGTGGGCATCTACGGCGTGGTGGCCTATTCGGTGACGCAGCGAACCCACGAGATGGGCCTACGGATGGCGCTTGGCGCGCGCGTGACCGATGTGCTCGGCATGGTGGTGGGGCAGGGTATGGTCCTGGTTGGATGCGGAATTGCACTGGGACTGGCCGGCGCATTCGCCATGACGCGAGTCCTGGCCAAGTTTCTGTGGAGCGTGAAGCCGACGGACCCGCTCACTTTCATTTCCGTCTCGCTGTTACTTGCCCTCGTGGCTCTGCTGGCCTCTTACATTCCAGCTCGCCGCGCGACCAAAGTGGACCCCATGGTGGCTCTGCGCTATGAGTGATCAGTAGAACGACGGCCGGTACGATCCGCCCAGCAGCGAGTTGTCCATCCTGGCCGAAGTATGCATGCCCTCGTGGCCACCCCACGAGAACAGCAGATAAACCAGCGGGAAGCCTCCGGCGCGGAGCGTCAACCCCGCGGAGTAGCTGTGGCGGAGGTGACTGAAATCGACATCGCCGCGGTCGGCGGCCACTTTGCCTTCATCCAGAATGGCGGTGACGCCGATCGGCAGCTTGGAGATGGAGTGCTCCACGCTGGCCCGAAACAGCAAGATGTTGGGTGCACGGAAGCGATAGTCCTGGTAACTGGCCAGGGCCGGACTGCCGTTGATATCCGAGCCGCCTAGTGTCGGTTGAAAATAGAACGGCACTACGTTTCCTGTTGAAACAAACGATTCGCTGATCAGCAATCGCAGGTTAACGGAGCCTTCCAGGTTGCGCGTCTTACCCACCGCAGGGGGTGGCATGAGAGGAGGGCACTTGTGATCGGTACTGCTCATGTCCACCGAACAGTCGTCTGGACCATTGTGATCCTTGGGGAGCAGCGTTCTCGTCGTCTGGTAAAACGGAAATTGATGCTGTAGATCGGTGGTGAAGCGCCGGAAGGAGTTGTGCGAGCTGCCAGCGATGAATTCCTGAATGCCCACGTAATAGTTCAGGCGGATGTAATCCTTGGCGAAGCTCGGGCGCAGCCGGACACCCTGCCCGAACTGGGCGAAGGCGGGCTGAGCCGCCAAACCCGGCGCGGTGGCCGGCGTGTAGACCTGCTCAATCGATGGACTCCCTTGGCCATGGGCGCCGCGAATGTCCACAAACCGGCCATTGGCCTCGGCGGTGAACGCCAGGTTGAGCTTTTGCCAAAGCGGGATCACGGTGTTCGCTCCGGTGATGGCCTCCCGCATGCCAAAGTAGGCGCGCGCGGTGTCTCGCGTCGACGGCCCAAGGCCGAAGAAACCGATCTTGTTGAGCGAAGTATTTTCCGCATAGAAATGGAAGACCGCTTGCTCCCGAATAGAAATGTTCGACTTCAAGACGATCGGTTGCGAATCCGCGGAAGAGCCGCCATTGCTGTCCCCGATCTTCGGCCGCCGGATCCACACCGCGGTTATGTAAGCGCCGGTACGCCAGGACCCATTCGGCGATCCCATGCCATCCACGTTCCAACTGTTGCGCCAGTTCTCGGTTGTCCAATGACCCTCCAGCGCGACACCGGTGGCAACACCATTCTGCGGCGCGAGGCTGCCCACGGCGATATGCATGGGGTGATCGGTAAACAGAACCTCGGCGCAACTGGCCAGCTTGCCGAAGCTGAAGCTGGAGCAACCAGACTTGAGCCGGTCGCCCTCGCCGCGAAAGTCCGCCGCCAAACGGCTTTCCTGCGCGCCGGCGGATGCCGCCAGGCAGGTGAGAATCAGGAATGCGATGCGTGGCACGTGAAGCCTCCTTGCCCTACTTCCCGCCCATTTTTGAGACTTGAGGATGCAGGATTGCGGTCATTTTCTGAACGTATTCGCTGGCGTGCGCCTCGGTCTTGATCGAGGCTGGATCAATGCGAGTTTGCTGCTCCAGCGGAAGTTGCTTTTCCAACTCCAGGAAATGCTTCACCTGATTGAGCAACAACGTGTTCTTTTCCAATGGGCGATTCGGGTTGTACGAACTCTTCGCGGCCTTCGGGACACGAATTACATTGGATGGCGTGGCCATGATGAAATCCTCCTATTCAAAGTTGAAGGCCGGACAGTCCGAGTTCGGCCGCAGGTTGTCTCCAAGCAGGTCCAGGAACGTCGGCGCTGCCTTTTCACGAGGCGAGCGATCGTTGTAAGCGCCGATGAAGTGTTGGGTGACTGTCCCGGGTATCGAGGCGTGTTCAAAAGTCCGCCCGTTCGCCGCATCCTCCGGGCCCGGCACCACGGTGCTTTTCTGGACCCAAGGTGAGACCAGAACCGCGGGAACACGAACCCCCAGCCGGTCGAAAGCGAACGGTACACCCGTTCCAGTGTCCGCCGCGGACGCTACAAAAGGCGCATCGGCCACGCAGGCGGGCGGCGGAACGTGATCGAAGATGCCGCCGTGCTCGTCGTAAACGATGAGCAGCGCAGTGCTCTTCCACAGGTCCGGATTCTGATGGATCGCGTTGTAGATGGTCGCGATGAAGATTTCTCCGGATTGAACGTCGTGATCGGGATGCTGATCGGACGCTAACAACTCCCCGCCGCCCGGGCCTTCGTGATCCTTATAGTTCGGCTCGATGAAGCTGTAGTCGGGAAGCTCGCCCAGTTCGCAATCTTTGAGAAATTGATCGTAGGTTGCAAAGATTTTTGGCTGATTGCTGAGCAGATTGACCACCTCCATGGTGGAGCTGGCCGGATCGAAGTAGTACAGCTTGGAGGTTCGCCCCGCGTTCAGCATCCGGTCGTAGATGCTCACATATGGAGGTTTCACGACGAAAGGGTCCATACCAACACTGCCGAACGAGGTCCCGTAGTGGGCGAAAGCCCGATTGCAGATAGTGGGCCCCGGGATCGATGCAAACCATCCGTTGAACACCGCGAAGCTCCGGGCCAGGGCGCTGAGCACGGGAAGTTTGTCCGGCGTGAAATAGTACATGATTTTCCGGGAATGTTTCACGTCGTGCTGCTGGTCGAAATAGCTTTGGACGAAGCCTTGCATCGAGGGCGCCGCCGGCGGGCCACCCGTTCCAAAAAACAATTGCTTGTTAACCGCTGGGAAGTGGTGATCCGGGTCGGGATCGAGCTGGCCTTGAAAGTCGGCTTGTGGCAGAACTTTGGCCGGCTCATTGGTGGTATCGGGATTCGTTTCATTTCCGGTGAGACCGTTGATCCGCGGGTCCAGGGCTCTTAGAGATCCGAGCATGTGGTCGAATGAACGGTTTTCCATCATCAGAACGACAATATGCTTTAAGTTGTCCAACCCTGCGGGCATAAGGGCCTCCTCGTCGTATGGGACGACTTATTATATACGGCTTTTTGCGTATTTGGAACCGATAGTAACGGAAAAGCCTCGACATGTGGCGTTTAGCGGAATGTATCCTCGGTAACTATGGGCCCGACTCTTAGCCGCCCTGCCCGCGCCGACGGCCAGGTGATGGTGCGCCGCCGGTTCTGACACAATCTTAGTAGGAACCCCTATGACTGGCGCACAACCCAAAACCACACACGCAGGACAACTCTACATCGACGGCAAATGGCAGCCCCAAGCGGGAACCGGGGCCATCGACGTGCTTTCCGCTTCCACTGAAGAAGTAATCGGCGCGGTTCCCGAGGGCACGCCCGCCGACGTCGATCGGGCCGCCCACGCCGCGCGTGCCGCGTTCGATGGCTGGAGCCAGACGAGCGTTCCGGAGCGCGCCGATTGGCTGCGCAAGCTCGCCGGTGCACTGAAGGATCGCGGCGCGGAAATCGCCACGACCATCAGCCAGGAGGTCGGCTCGCCGATTTCCATGTCCACCAACATCCAGGCCGGCCTGCCGGTGATGGTCACTGGCACCTACGCGCAGTTGATCACCGAGCTCAAACTCGAGCAGGAAATCGGCAATTCGCTAATCGTCCGGGAGCCTTACGGCGTGGTCGGCGCCATCACGCCATGGAATTATCCTTTGCACCAAATCATGGCCAAGGTCGCGCCGGCGCTGGCCGCTGGTTGCACCGTAGTGTTGAAGCCCAGCGAAATCGCGCCGCTTAACGCGCTGCTGCTGGCCGAAGCGTGCGAAGCGATCGGGCTGCCGGCAGGAGTGCTCAACATTGTCACCGGATATGGGCCAGCGGTCGGCGAAGCCATCGCCTCGCACCCGATGGTCGATATGGTCAGCTTCACCGGATCGGTGCGCGCCGGCAAGCGCGTCGCGGCGCTGGCAGCCGAGGGCATCAGAAAGGTAACTCTCGAACTCGGCGGTAAATCGGCCTTCGTGGTCCTCGACGACGCTCCGCTCGACAAAGCCATTCCCGCGGGCGCTCGCAACGCCATGCTGAATTCCGGACAAACCTGCTCCGCCTGGACTCGCATGGTGGTGCCCCGGAGCCGCTATCAGGAAGCGCTCGACCTTGCGGCGCAGGCGATCGGCTCGCTGAAGCTCGGCGATCCGCTCGATCCCGCCACCCGCCTCGGCCCGCTCATCTCAGCAACACAGCGCGACCGCGTGGAGGGCTACATCGCGAAGGGCAAGCAGGAAGGGGCGCGCGTGGTTATGGGCGGCGGCCGACCTGCCGCGTTTGGCAAAGGCTACTACGTAGAGCCCACCATCTTCGCCGACGTCCGGCCGAAGATGACCATCGCCCAGGAAGAAATCTTTGGCCCCGTGCTTTCCGTTCTCCCCTACGACACAGAAGAAGAAGCCGTCAGCATCGCCAACGATACGATTTATGGATTGGCCGGGGGCGTTTGGTCCGGCGATTCCGAGCGAGCCATGCGCGTCGCCCGCCGCATGCGCACCGGCCAGGTGGATGTCAACGGCGGCAAGTACAACCCGCTCGCACCCTTCGGCGGGTACAAGCAATCCGGCATCGGCCGAGAGCTCGGCATGTTCGGACTGGAAGAATATTTCCAGATCAAGTCCATCGCCCGTTAGTCCTCACAGGCTAAAGCCTGTGCTACCAAGCACTGTCGAGCTGGTAACAGGTGGCACAGGCTTTGACGTGTGGGTCTTCAGTAACTTTCTAAGTTCGCCGCCGGCAGCCCATAAATTCCTTCCGGCGCTGGCTAACCGTTCGACGGTTTCCTTCGTCCAATGCCTAGCTACTTAGGCATAACTAGCTAGGCAACTCATGGGCGCAAAGAAAAACGACATCCTGCAGGGCACCCTGGCCCTCCTCATCCTCAAGTCCCTCGATTCCGGCAAACGCATGCATGGCTATGCCATCACCGCTCATATCCAGCGCGTTTCCGCACAACTCCTGCGCGTCGAAGAAGGCTCTCTCTACCCGGCGCTTCATCGCATGGAGCAGGACGGCTGGATCCGCGCCGAATGGGGCAAGACCGAAAAGAATCGCGAGGCCCGCTTCTACTCGCTCACTGCTCAGGGCCGCAAACAACTCGCTCAGGAAGAAGAAAGCTGGAGACGTCTGACGGAGGGTGTCGCCCGCGTGATTCGCTACGCGTAGCCACAACCACCATGGCCTGGTATCACCGATTCTGGAATGCCATCCGCCCCGCTCGCCTCAATCGCGACCTGCAGCGTGAACTCGCCTTCCACCTCCGCGAACGAATCGACGAGTTGGAAGAAACCGGGCTGGACCCGGCAGAAGCAGCGCGGCTCGCGCAATTGCAATTTGGCAGCTTCACTCTGCAAAAGGAAAGGACACGCGACATGGACATCAACTTGTATCTGGAAACCGCGCTTCGAAATTTGAAATACTCCGCTCGATCTCTCGCCAAGACACCCGGCTTCACTGCCACGGTGGTTCTCACGCTGGCGCTCGGTATCGGCGCGAACAGCGCGGTCTTTTCCGCCATCTACGCCATCCTGCTGCGGCCACTGCCTTTCCCGAATGGCGATCGGCTGGTCAAATTGGGCCAATTGCAGACCAAGGCCCAGCAACCCCAAATTGCTCCAGTCCGGCTGGAGGATTGGAATCGCCTCAATGGGACGCTCGAAGGGATCACCGGTTACTACACCGAAGACACCTCGGAAACCACCGGCGACCTTCCTGAGAAAATCAAGCGCGCGTGGGTGGCTCCCCGATTTCTCCAGGTGATGGGAATATCGCCGGCCATCGGTCGCGACTTCAGTCCGGCGGAGGAGCATTTTGGCGGACCCAATGCCATCCTAATCAGCGATCGCCTGTGGCGGCGCCGTTTTGCCGCCAGACCTAGTGCCATCGGCAAGACTCTGCGTCTTCCCCGAACGGCGTTCACCGTCATCGGAGTGATGCCCGCCTCCTTTCGGTTTCCCGATGGCGACGTCGACGTCTGGGCGGTCAGCGCGCCCGATGCGTCGTATGCGCAGAGCCGCCAGTTAACCTGGTTTTCCGGGATAGGCCGGCTGAAGCCGGCCGTCACTTTGAGCGAGGCCAGAGCAAATCTCGCGGCGGTGCAAGCCAGCCTTGGAAAGCAGTTTCCCAAACCCGACGCTGAGATTGCCGTCGCAGTCGATCCGCTCAAGGAGACGACTGTCCACGGCGTGCGGAAGTCGCTGTGGATTCTCTTCGGGGCGGTCTCCCTGCTGTTGCTCATCGCCTGCACCAACATCGTCGCGCTGCTCCTGTCTCGAGCCGCTGCACGGCGGCAGGAAACCTCCGTCCGCTTTTCGCTCGGCGCATCGCGCGCTTCCGTCGCGGCGCAAATGTTCACTGAAGTATTGGTGCTGGCGCTCCTGGGCGGGACTTTCGGCCTGGGCATCGCGGCTACCGCATCGCGCGTCTTTCGTGTGCTCGCCAAGGATCTCCCGCGAATCGAGGAGGTCGGATTGAATTGGACCATCCTCTTCTACTCGCTGGTTACCGCCGTCGCCGTCACCCTTATTTGCGGTGTCCTTCCGGCCATTCGCGGCACCCGGCGCGATCTTGCGGCGTCGCTTTCCCACGGGTCGCGCACCCAGGTGGCCGGGCACAATCGCGTGCAGTTCACGCTGGTGGGCGTGCAAGTAGCGCTCGCCGTAACGCTGCTCGCCTGTGCCGGACTTCTCCTGCGCAGCTTTCAGGAACTCGGGCGTGTCTCCCCTGGCTTCGATCCGCAACACATCCTTACTTTCAGCGTCAGTTCCTCCTGGGGCGAGACCGCCGACTACAAGGGCGCCAAGCAGCGCGTGAGCAGGATTCTCGACGGGCTGCGCTCTTTGCCCGGTGTGGAAACGGCCGCGGTCGCCTTCAGCCTTCCCGGCGTTCCAGGCCAGTATCAGATCGAGCTGAAGACCACCGAAGGCCGCGCGGAAACCGAACCGAAGATTATCGCTCAAGCTCGTGCGGTGACACCGGAGTACTTCGCTGCGTTGCGCATCCCGCTTGTTGCCGGTGAAATGTGCCGGGATGAACAGGTGAAGACCACAGCCATGGTGAATCGTACTTTCGCGAATACCTATTTCAACGGAGTTGACGTCATCGGCCGGCACTTGGGTCAACCTGATAATCTCTATGCCGCGACCGCTGAGGTCCGCGGCATCGTGGGTGATGCGCGGGAAACTGGTCTCGATCGCGTTCCCCCTCCCACTCTGTATTGGTGTTCCGGCGCGCTCCAGCCCGGTGCTTTCTTTCTGGTTCGCACCCACGGCGAGCCGGATGCCATCGCCTCAGCGGTGCGCCGCAAACTGCGCGAACTGGAACCGCAGCGCTCGGTATACGGCCTGACGCCGCTGACCTCGCACATTTCCGATGGGTACGCCGAGAACCGGCTCCGCACCGTACTGCTGACCTTCTTCGCCATCACCGCGATTGCGCTGGCATGCGTCGGCCTATACGGAACGCTCAGCTATCTGGTGCATGTGCGGCAGCGGGAAATCGCTTTGCGCCTGGCTCTCGGCGCCATGCGCGCGCAAGTGATCCGCCTGTTCCTGAATCAGGGACTGATGGTTTCCGCCCTCGGTTGCATCGCCGGCCTGGTCCTCACCGCCTTCTTCACTCGATTGCTCTCCGGCATGCTCTACGGCGTCTCCTCCACCGATGCAGCCACGCTCGGCGGCGTAGCGATTCTGGTGATCGTCGTGTCAGCCACGGCCTCGCTGCTCCCATCGATTCGGGCCGCACGCGTCGAACCCATGCAGTCCCTTCGGGAGGAGTAAAGCCGGTCTGCGAGGTGCTCGGCCTGGAAGAATATTTCCAGATCAAGTCTATCGCGCGCTAGCAGGCTGCCGGACGCTGTTCTCCTGCGCGACGAACCACTCGTAGGTTTGCCGGATTCCGTCTTCCAGACCGATGTGCGCACTCCATCCCAAGGCCTGGAGACGGGAGATATCCAGCACTTTCCGCGGCGTGCCATCGGGCTTCGAAGCATCGAACACCAGGCGGCCTTCATAGCCGGTGACTCGGCAAATCAACTCCGCTATCTCCCGGATGGTCGCGTCTTTACCAACGCCAACGTTGACGATTTCCGAATGGTCGTAATTCCGCATCAGGAAGACGCAAGCGTCGGCGAGATCGTCCACGTGCAAAAACTCACGCCGAGGGGTCCCGCTGCCCCACACCAGCATCTCGGGCGAGTTGTCGATCTTCGCTTCGTGCGCTTTGCGGATCAGCGCCGGTAGCACGTGCGACGAGTTCAGGTCGAAGTTATCTCCAGGGCCGTAGAGATTCGTCGGCATCAGGCAGATAGCGTGAAATCCATATTGTTGCCGGTAGGCCTGCGCCAGCTTGATGCCGGCGATCTTGGCGATTGCATACCACTCGTTGCTGGGCTCCAGTGAGCCGGTGAGCAGATACTCCTCGCGGATCGGCTGCGGGGCTAGTTTCGGATAGATGCACGAAGATCCCAGGAACTGAAGCTTCTTTACGCCGTGGCGGTAAGCGGAATCGATCAGGTTGATCTCAATGGATAAATTGTCGCGGAGGAATTCCACCGGATAAGTGCGGTTCGCCAGGATGCCGCCCACCTTCGCTGCCGCAACGAACACGTATTCCGGTTTCTGGGAGGCGAAGAAGGCGTCCACGGCGCGCTGATCGCATAAGTCGAGTTGCGCACGGGTGCGGAGAATCAGATTGGAGTAGCCTTCCGCCTGCAGACGGCGGCAAATGGCCGAACCCGCCAAACCGCGATGCCCGGCGACGTAAATGCGGCTGGTCCTATCCATGCGACGCGCCTCGGAGAACCACCTTATGTCCCGCGCGAGCCAAGGTCTGCTCCTGGCGCGCCAGTTCCAGATCGTGCTCCACCATCAGCCGGACCATCTCGTGGAAACTCACCTTGGGCCGCCAGCCAAACTTCTCGCGAGCCTTCGACGCGTCACCTTGGAGGTAATCCACTTCGGTGGGGCGCAGGTAGCGTGCATCTGTGTCGACGAACTTCTTCCAGTCGAGGCCGGCACACTCGGCGGCAGTATCGAGAAACTCCCGCACCGATCGCGACTCACCGGTCGCGATCACGTAGTCGTCGGGCTCGGGTTGTTGCAGCATCATCCACATCGCCTCGACATAGTCTTTGGCGTAACCCCAATCGCGGCGAGCGTCCAGATTTCCGAGAAACAGCCGGTCCTGTATCCCGAGCTTGATCCGGCCCAGGGCCCTGGTGATCTTGCGAGTCACGAAAGTTTCGCCACGCCGCTCGGACTCGTGATTGAACAGGATGCCATTCGAAATGAACATCCCATAGGCTTCCCTGCAATTCACCGCGTACCAGTGGGCAGCCACTTTGCTGACCGCATACGGACTGCGCGGATAGAACGGCGTCGTCTCATTTTGCGGGGGCTTGGCTGCGCCGAACATCTCCGACGAGCCGGCCTGATAGAAACGAATCCGCTGCCCGGATTGAGTCACGTAGTCGCGAAGGGCTTCGAGCAGGCGCAAAGTTCCGATGCCCACCACGTCGGCGGTGTATTCCGGCTGGTCGAAGCTCACGCGAACGTGCGATTGCGCGGCTAGGTTGTAGACTTCGTCGGGCTGTACATTTTCAAGGATGTGCCGCAGTCCGGAACCGTCGGTGACGTCGCCGTAGTGCAGGTAAAGGCGTGCGTCCTTTTCGTGAGGATCGGCGTAGATGGAATCCAGGCGATCGGTATTGAAGGTGGACGCGCGTCGCACAATGCCATGGACTTGATAGCCCTTGGCGAGCAGGAACTCGGCGAGGAACGAACCGTCCTGGCCGGTGATGCCCGATATGAGAGCGTTCTTCGCCATTTAAAAAATTCACAGGCTTAAGCCTGTGCTACCTCTGCTATCAATTTGTGAGCACTTAGTAGTACAGGCTTCAGCCTGTGAAAGCTTCCAGATTTCAAGTATGACACGTGCGGCAATACGCACTCTTTCACCTCGCCCTGGTCGAAAACTGCCGCCGATACGCTGTCGGCGCAGTCCCTAGGGCTCGACTGAAGTGGTGCCGCAGAGTGGCCGCCGTTTGCAAACCCACGGCTTCGGCAATTTGATCGACTGTCGCGCCGGTCTTCTCCAACTGGCGCTGCGCCTCCATCACACGCTGGTGCGTCAGCCAGCGGTGCGGCGTGGTGCCCGTCTGCTGCCGGAATTGCCGCGCGAAGGTTCGCGGAGACATCGCCGCCTTCCGCGCCAGATCTTCAACGCGCAAGGATTTGTTCAGCCTCGATTGCGCCCAATCCAGCACCGGTGCGAGCCCTCCCACAGCCGGACTCCGCATCGGATCCTCGATGTACTGCGCCTGTCCGCCCTCGCGATGCGGCGGCATCACCAGCCGTCGCGCAATCTGGTTGGCGATCTCCGCGCCGTAATCCTGCCGGACTATGTGCAGGCACAGGTCGATGCCGGCGGCGCTTCCCGCCGACGTCAGGATGCTGCCTTCGTCCACATACAGCACGTCGCGCTCCACGCGGATGTTGGGAAATCGCGCGGTGAAGCGATCCACGTGACGCCAGTGCGCCGTCACTCGTTTGCCATCCAGCAACCCAGTCGCCGCCAGAAGAAAGACGCCGGAACAAATCGACACCAGGCGCGCGCCTTCGGCATGTGCCTTGCGAAGCGCGTTCAGCAGCCGCGCCGGCGGCGGTTCATCATCGTACTTCCATCCCGGAATCACAATTGTGCCAGCCTGGTCCAGAGCTCGCAGTCCTCTGGGCGCTGTCACCAGGATGCCGCCCGCAGCATGGATTGGACAGCGTTCGAGCGAGCAAACTTCGAAGTCGTACCACTTCACGCCCAACCCGGTGCGGTGTACGCCAAACACTTCCACTACAATTCCGAATTCGAAGGTACCAAGCCCCTCATAGGCGAGCACTGCTACGCGCCGGTGATTCCGCGATCGCATGGCAGGATTTAGCGCCTCACGACCACTCTAGAATCACCTTGCCGGTATTCCCGCTGCGCATTGCTTCGAAGCCTTTTTCGAAATCCCGATAGGAATAGCGGTGCGTGATCAGCGGCCGAATATCCAGACCCGATTCCAGCATCACCGTCATTTTGTACCAGGTCTCGTACATCTCGCGTCCATAGATGCCTTTGATGGTGAGCATGTTGAAGACCACGGTGGTCCAGTCGATGGACATCTCCTTGGTCGGAATTCCCAACATGGCGATCTTTGCGCCGTGGCTCATGTTGGCGATCATTTCGCGAAACGCGGCGGCCTGCCCCGACATCTCCAGCCCAACGTCGAAGCCTTCGTGCATGTTGAGCTGTTTCTGCACTTCCTCCAGCGGCGTTTGCGCCGTGTCGACGGCCAGCGTCACACCCATCTTGCGCGCCAGGTCCAGACGATATGGATTCTTATCGGTGATCACCACGTGGCGCGCGGCGGCGTGCCGGACCACGGCGGCGGCCATGATGCCAATGGGCCCCGCGCCGGTGATCAGCACGTCTTCGCCCAGCACCGGAAACGATAGCGCCGTGTGGACCGCGTTGCCGAAGGGATCGAAGATGGCCGCGACATCCAGATCGACGCTCGGACTGTGCCGCCAGATGTTGGTCATCGGGACGGCGATGAAGTCGGCAAACGCGCCCGGCCGATTCACGCCCACTCCCATGGTGTGCGCGCACAGGTGGCGTCGACCGGCCAGGCAATTGCGGCAGCGCCCACAGGTGACGTGCCCCTCGCCGCTGACGATGTCGCCCGGATGGAAATCGTTCACATTGGATCCGGTTTCGACGATCTCGCCGACGAACTCGTGGCCGATCGCCATGGGCACCGGAATGGTGCGCTGCGCCCATTCGTCCCAGTTGTAGATGTGCAGATCCGTTCCGCAGATGCCCGCGCGGCGGACCATGATCAACACATCGTTGATGCCGATGGTGGGCTCGGGAATCTCTTCGAGCCATAGGCCCGGCTCGCGTTTGCTTTTGACTAGTGCTTTCATGGATTAAGTTTTGTGGCGTGAGGTCCGGTTAGTCCGGGACATATTGGCGCAAATAGCGATGCGCCATCTTGAACCCTTGCGCGTAGTCTTCACTGAAGTCCGGACCGGGCCGGTTCGGCGAGCCGTACAGCGGATCCTCGTGCTCCACGCTCATGGCTCCATGATACCCGGCGCGCTGCAGGACGGTGAAAAACGCCGCCCAGTCGATGGAGCCGAGGCCGGGCAGGCGATAGAGCCACCACTGCGCACGATTCACCGGGTTGATGCCCACGCGCCGCAGCACATCCCAGCGGATCTCCGTATCCTTCAGGTGTACGTCGTAGATCTTGCCGGCAAAATCGCGCGCGGTCTGGATGGGGTCCATCATCTGCCACACCAGGTGTGACGGGTCGTATTGCAGGCCGACGTACGGTGAATCGCCGAAGCCCTTGAACAGCGCTTCGAATCCCGCGGGACTGATGGCCACGTTCGCGCCGCCCGGATACGGTTCCCACAGAATACGCACCTTCGCCGCCTGACACGCCGGAAAATAGCGCTCGGTGTACACCTTGACGATCTCGTCCACCTGCTTGTCGAAGGGCAGTTTATCGTCCTTGCCCGACGAAGTTCCGATGTAGGGGATGCCCATCTTCCCGGCCAGTTCGATCAGCTTCACGAAATAATCGTTGTCCTGTTTGCGCTTGTCGAGATCGGGCGCGATGTGTTGTTGCGAGGCCTGGAACGCCGAGACATGCATCCCGTATTTCGCCAACGTCTGCTTCGCCTGTTCGATCTTCTCGTCGGTGATGGCCGATGCGTCCATGGCGGAGCGCCGGCCGGCGCCAAGGATCATGTTGGTGAATCCCTCTTCCTTGGCGAAGCGGACGTTGGCTTCGGTGAACGGTCCCAGGATGCCGAGGCGAGGCTTCCATTCGACGGGCCGCGCGCGTTCCTGAGCAATGGCGGCGGTGGCGGCGAGACTACCGAGCAGTGTTCGTCTGGTCATAGGTCACGATCCTCGCCCCCGATTGTATCAACCGCGTGCTGGGGCCGCGGTTCGGAAGGCGCCGGTATGATAATTCCCCGTTAGTGGGTATAATTGAGTCACCAAAGTCCGAACAAGTGGAGGGTATTCTGATGCGGTTCGCGTATTTACTCATGCTTTGTTCGCTGCCACTCTTTTCGCAAGATGCGGACGTGCGGGCATATGTCCCCCATTTGACTCCGCTGAACCAGATACAACCGGTCCTGCCCGATGCCGCGCGCGCCCAAGGTGTCGACGGGATGGTGCGCGTCCTGGTGACAATCGACCAGCAGGGCCTGGTGATAAGCGCGGAGGCGCTCACCGGTCCCGCTATTTTACGGCAGCCCGCACTGGACACCGTACGGCAATGGAAATTCCGTCCTGTAATTCGAGATGGCCACTCCGTTACCTCCTAAACAGACAACACTGTAAGTTTCCACATTTCGGGAAAAGGGACGCCGCCGGCCTACGATATGGCCGAGCTGACGTCAGCGACGCAGCGGCTACTAGCTATGCAGCGCAAGTTTCCGCGATCCAAGGGGCAAGAGCTCGCCGATCTGGAGCAAGACAGCATCGGGATGAACGCCATGGAACGCTGCTTTGTGCTGCCCAGCTTGGCGAAGACGGCTTGGGCTGCGGGAGCCATCGACAAGGCCCGGAACTATGCGGAGGATCTGCTGAGCGGCGCGGAAACCCACCGCGAGTGGAACTACGGCAACGCGATCCACGACGGCAATATGGTTCTGGGTTTGGTGGCATTGCACGGCGGCAATATCGCGCAGGCGAGCAGTTTGCTTATCGAGTCGGGCAAGACCACCGGCAGTCCGCAACTGAATTCCTTCGGGCCAAACATGACGCTGGCGAACGCATTGTTGCAGAAGGGCGAAAAAGACGCCGTTCTGAAGTACTTTTCCCTTTGCCGCGCGTTTTGGAAGATGGGCTCGGCCAAACTCGATGAATGGAGCGCCACCGTGCGGGGCGGCGGGATTCCGAGTTTCGGGGGCAATCTGTTGTATTGAAGTAGGAAAACGCTAATGCGCCAGGATCGCCAGTAGTTGCTTGCGGTCCGCAGCCGAGATCCCAGAGTTTCTCCGTATATCTTCGCGCGTGGCGAGCTTGCGCCGGTAGCGCCCGAAGTATTCCGGAATGTCGCCGCCGTATTGGAAGCTGTACATGATGTCTTCGAACGCGGCGGTGTGCGGCAGGCCCAGGGCGTGGCCGGTTTCGTGCAAACAGGTGAGATACACGATGGCATCGCGCAGCAGGCGGTCATCGTTGGTGTGTAGCGGCGCAGGCAGTACATAAACCTCCGCACCGCGCTTGCCGTCCACTTGAATCGCCCGCGCCTCGCCGTACAGACCTTGTTCCGCCGAGGCCCAGTACAAGCGGATGCGTGCGTGAGCCGGATTCTTGACGCGCGTGAACTCCAGCGCTCCCGCCGATGCATGCTGCCAGGATTCGAGCGCCCAGTCCGCCAACTGCGGATCGCCGGCTTGGCAGCCCGAGTCGGCGTGCGTGCAAGGTTCAACCCAGTAAGAGTACTTCTCGGGACCGCCGGCAGTGAGAACCGCCGCACAGGCGAGCCAAAAGACCGGAAAACGCCAATTCACCGGCGCTCGGCCATTCGCTCTTCGGCCAACATCCGCACTTGCGCCTCCAGTTGCTCGATCCGGCGCGTCAGCTCGTCGATCAACTGGCCTTCGGGATCGGGCAGATTTCCGTGCTCCAGATTGCCGCCGCTATCCGCCCGCGTGCGAGTGACACGGCCGGGAACCCCGACCACCGTCGAATTATCCGGAACCGAACGAATCACCACCGAGCCAGCGCCAACCTTGGTGTTGTTGCCAATGGTAATGTTGCCGAGAATCTTCGCACCCGTGCCGATCACCACGTTATTCCCAATGGTGGGATGCCGTTTGCCTTTTTCCTTGCCGGTACCACCCAGCGTTACGCTCTGGTACAGCAGCACGTCGTCGCCGATCTCCGCGGTCTCACCGATCACCACGCCCATCCCGTGATCGATGAAGCAGCGCCGGCCGATAGTCGCGCCCGGGTGGATTTCAATGCCGGTGAGCAAACGAATCCATTGCGAGAGGATGCGTGCGGTCAGGGTGAAACCGGCCTGGTGCAGCTTGTGCCCCAGCCGGTGCAGCAGGATGGCATGGAAGCCCGGGTAACAGAAAAATATTTCGATCGCGCTCTTCGCGGCAGGATCGCCGCGGAAAATCGTGTCGATCTGTTCCCGGATGGTTCGGAACATGTTGCTTGTATCTGATTATCCCACCGCTTATGAGGATGCAGAAACCTTATGGGTTGTGGGATGTAGGTTGTGGGAAAACCTATTGAGAACTTAGCGTCGCTAGCATCTTGTCGAATGCCGGCTGGTTCTGGCCCACTGTTTTCGCCGGGCCGGTGAACTTGAAAAAGATGGAGCCCTGCGGCCCTTCGGCGATAGCTCCAAGCAGCCGATAGCCTGGTTTTGGTGCGCCCCCTGGCGCTCTTGGCCCGCCCATACCGGTGTATGCCCCTGACACATCGACCGTGGTGACCTTCAGTCCATGAACGGTGCGCTTATCCACTTTGGCTACGTCTTTTGACGATTTGCCATTCGGCTGCACGAACTGGCCGATCCATCGATCCAGGTTCGCTTCCACACTGCCGCCCTGGCCCTGGCCAAAATAATACACGCCGCATTCGCCGCCTTCTGTGTCGCCGGAGGTCGGCGGCACTGTGTATGTGGCCAGACGCATCGGCCGTTCGCCCTCCGATTTCCAATTGACGGGCATAGTCCAGTGAATCCCGGCGCCTGAGTCGGCCGCCAGGCATGCAGTCAATAGAAAAATCAGCGATACCGCTCTTCGGTCCATAAAATTCAGTATGACACTTGCCGTCGGGTGTAGTGGTTCGGCGTATCATTAGGGTCATGAAGATGTGGGGCTTGATATTGCTCGTATTCGCGCTGGTTGGTTGCTCGTCCTCTTCGGCGAACAAGCAGGCCCAGCCTGCGCCGGCCGCCCCGGCGTCGGCCAAGAGTTCGAATCCAGTGGCGAAGTACGTCGAACTAGTGGGTTTTCGTGTCGCCGAAAAGAGCCCGGGGCATTTGCAGGTGCAATTCGGCGTGGTGAATCATTCGGAGGCCGACCTCGGCGACCTCAAGATGGACGTCAACCTGCGTACTACCGCTGCGAAGGCCGGCGATCCGCCGCTGGTGACGTTTTCCGCCAAAGTGCCGTCGCTCGGCCCCAGCGAGTTAAAACAGGTTACAGCAGACGTTCCCACCTCGTTGCGCGTCTACGAATTGCCCGATTGGCAGTTTCTGAAAGCGGACTTTCAAATCACCGAGCCTCAGTAAGACTACTGACCAATCGGATGTTATGGTTGAGAGAGGACATCGATGTCCTGTTTCCGCCCGCCTCACCGCTTGTGGCAAAACGTATCCAGAGCCGGTGGATGCGCCGTGCGGACTTTGTAACTTACGGGAGTGGCACGAAACCTGCACTCCCCGCGGCTGAGGCACTGCGTCCTGTCACGCCTCAGCGCGCCTTCAATTTCTGAACTCATGTTTTCATCGAAATCAAAAGGAGCATTGCAAGTGGTCAAAAACATTTTCTCGGTAAGTTGTTCTGGAATTCTGATTCTTCTGGGGCTGAGCGCCACCGCGAGCGCCGCGCCAAGACTCTCCCTCTCACAGACTGCGTTCACGGTTTCCGTCGCGCCCGGAGCGAACGGGCCGTCCAAGACCGTGGATGCCGGGAATCTCGGCGATGGCTCGCTGAGTCTATCAGTCGCGTCTTCTGTGACCTGGCTGTCGCCAAGCGTCGGCGCCGCGCATCCCTGCAGTGGGGGAACCGGGACATGTGTGCCGGTGCAGATCGCCCTGCTGACCGCTTCACTCGCCAAAGGCACATTCACCGGGCGGGTGACGCTCAGCGATCCAAACGCGATCGACGCTCCGCAGTTCGTTACCGTGACCGTTCAGGTCGGTGGCGCGGTGCCGGACAAGGTCGAATATTTCCTGCCGCCGGGCGGCGCGGCATCCACGAGCTTTATCACCGCCAGCACCGTGAATACTACGGTGAGTAACAGTCCCTGGCTCTCGGTTGCTCTCGATGGCGTAGGCACGTTCTTATTCAACGTTCCGTATAAATTGAATGTGTCGGCGGCCACCAATATGGCCACCGGCGATTACAACGGAAGCGTCGCCCTCGCCGGGTCGTCCTTCCCACCGGATAACAAAACAGTAAGTGTGCTGCTGCACGTCACCACGCAACCGATCCTTCAAACGAATTCCAACAACGTCCAGTTCAGCATTGCCGCGGGCGCCAAGAAACAAACCGGATTCGTCGGCATAGCGAACGGTGGCCAAGGTACGCTCACCATTTCGAGCGTCACGGCAACCGCCGCCACTGGAAGCTGGCTGAGCGCCCAATCCATTTCGAACGGCACGCTGATCCAAATCACTGCCGATCCAACCGGGCTTTCGCCTAATACTTATACGGGCACAGTCACGGTGGCCAGCAACGCAGCGAACCCCAGCGTCACAATATCGGTTCAGTTGGTGGTGGAACCGCAGACCGCGCCAGTGGTTTTCGCCGGCGGCGTGGTGAACAACGGAACGTTCGGAGGAGGCGAGGCGCTGGCGCAGGGCGATATCGTGGCCGTGTTCGGCGACCAGTTTACCGCCAACGATCCGACGGGCGCGCCGGGGCTTCCGCTCCCCACAACGTTGTCCGATACCCAGGTTCTGGTGAATGGAGTGCCTGCTCCGGTGTATTTCACATCGCCCGGCCAGGTGAACTTCCAAATCCCCATCGACGCCACAGTCGGCAAAGGCACTGTCAGCGTCTCTCGAAACGGGCAAGTCGGTAACCAAGCCTTCGTGACCATAACCGACCGCGCGCCGCGCTTCCTGCTCTTGCCAGGCAATTTCGCCATCATGACCACGGCCACCGGAACGTTGACCGGTAATTCCTCGAATCCAGTGAAGGCCGGGGATGTGGTGGTGATCTACACCATCGGCCTGGGCCCGACCACACCTGTGGTTCCCTCGGGTACCGCATCGCCGGGAAGTCCGCTGGCCATCGTGCCGACCACCAAGGCGTGCTACGGATTCAGCACTCCATTTAGCCAAGCGCCCTGCACCGATGTGGGATTCGCCGGCCTGACACCTGCCTTCGTGGGTCTGTATCAGATCAACACCACCATCCCAACAGGACTCGGCTCCGGTAACATCCCGTTCTCCTTCACGGTGAACGGAGTCCAGAGCAATTTTGTACAATTAGCGGTTCAGTGACGGACCGCCTTTATTATCACGACAGCTATTTGACCGAATTCCGGGCTCGCGTAGTGGACGCGAGTCCGGACGGTCTTCGTGTCTACCTGGATCGGACGGCCTTCTATCCCACCTCGGGCGGCCAACCTTTCGATACCGGCACGCTCGGCGGGATAGCTGTGTCCGACGTGGTGGATGAAGACGGACGCATCGCGCATCAGTTGGCCGGGCCTCTGGCGGCGAGTGAAGTATCTGGTGTCATCGACTGGCAGCGCCGTTTTGACCATATGCAGCAGCACACCGGACAGCATCTGTTGTCCGCGGTTCTCTTGGACCTGTTCGATGCCCCCACCGTCAGCTTCCACCTCGGTACGGACACCAGCACCATCGATGTCGCTCGCGTGCTGGATGCCGATCGGATTCGCCAGGCTGAGCTTCGCGCCAGCCAGGTTGTTTTCGAGAACAGGCCCGTTGCCGTCAGTTACCAGGATTCGTCCGAAGACCTGGCTTTGCGAAAGCCGACGGAGCGCGAGGGAGTGATCCGCATCATTTCGATTCAGGACCTGGATCGCAGCGCCTGCGGAGGCACGCACGTTCGCGCCACCGGGGAAATCGGTCCGATTCTTCTCCGCAAGCTGGATCGCATCCGCGGCAACCAGCGCATCGAATTTGTATGTGGGATGCGAGCCGTCCGGCGCGCGCGGGCCGATTATGAAGCGCTCTCCGCGATCGCTCGTAGCTTCTCCGCGCAGTTGGATGAAACCCCGGCGCTAGTCACTGCCCAGATGGAAAAGCTGCAGGAATCGGACAAGGCGCGCCGCAAGCTGAGCGCGGAGCTGGCCCAGGCGCGGGGACGCGAGCGGTACGCGGCGATGACACCGAACGCGGATGGAATCCGCCGTGTGGTCCAGCGAGTGGAGTCGCTCGCGGACGACCTGCGCACCGAAGCCCAGAGTTTCACGGGTGGATCGAAAGCCGTATTCCTGGTGGCGGCTAGCAATCCCCCGTCCATCCTGCTGGCTGCGTCGAAGGATTCAGGCATCAACGCCGGCGAGTTGCTCAAAGCGGCGCTCACCAAAACCGGCGGCCGGGGTGGTGGCAGCGCCACCATGGCTCAGGGAAGTCTCCCTTCCGCGAATGCAATCGACGGGTTGCTGAATGATCTGGCTATAGCCAACGGCTGAACTGCCCGGATGTGGGCCAGCTTGCCACCCTGCGCGCGATTGTGAATCGCGCTGGACTAGCCGGGTAACCAACCCGCCGCAGGTTGTATCAACCCGTCCCGCCGAGCAGCGGAGCCGCAACCCAGGAGCATCGAGAACGCCCGCCCAGGCCGACGGGGGCGTCGGCCGCGGACCAGGGGGTCCGCCCACAAATCGTCGCAAGTTGCAACGATTCTCACAGTCAACTAACGTACGAGGGGGCAATCTCAACCGCAATCAACCCGGCCACGAATAGTATCAACATCAGACCCAGCAGCAGCCGGGTTTTGCCAGTTGATCCGGCGAACTCTCTCCACACCAGAAGCCCCCACAGTGCGCTCAGGACGGCGGAAGCCGGCCCGATCGCATCGCCGATCCCTGGACCAACCTGTATCTCCTTCGGAGCGCCAGCCGCTACAAAGTTGGCGACCGCGCCGGTGCACCAGATCATGCCGCCGGCGATGCCCAGCGCGTGCTGTTTGAGCGTCCCTTGGAAGTAGGAAAACATGGAAAGGGGTTCGCCCTGGACCGGAAGATTCAAGAAATAGAGATTGAACACGAAAGTTGAAAAGAAAACTCCGATCGCGAACAGGAATACCAGTGCGTAAGGGCCCAGGCCCGCGTTTTCCAATCCGGCGCCCTTCCCCATCTCCACCAGCCGATAGGATGAACCCATCACAACACCGCTGGCCAAGCTTAAGAAAATCCCTTTTGCAATGTTGGAACTGCCTGGCGCCTTGGTCTTGCCGGCCCCCGCGGAAGCCTTGGGCCGTTTGGCATGGCTGGCAAGCGCCATAGCGTCCAACAGGATTGCGCCCACCACCAGTGCGATTCCTGCGCCAAGCAGAATGGGGTTCCCCTGCGGATTCAAGTAGCGATTCCAGATAACCCCCACTACCAGCGCGAACCCGATTCCGATCGGAAACGCCACCGCCATTCCAGCTACCGAGATCGCAGCCATCAAAAGCATGTTGGCCAGATTGAATATCGCTCCGGCGGCCACCGCCCAGGCCATATTCCGCCTCATCGCGATCAGCAGGTTGTCGGAAAACGAGAGCTCGGCGCCCATCGATCCGAAGGTGTAAACGGCCACGATCGCGGCCACCAGAACACCCAGCGAGAAATCGTAATAGAACAACTCAAAGCGCCACTTCCCGGCCAGCTTGAACGCGTTGGCCCAGGAGCCCCAGAAGACCATGCAAAGAACGATCAGTATCAGGGCGCTGTTGTACGTTTCCGGAATGATCATAGGCTATCGGTGAAGCATGGCGATTTTACCACGCGAGCACTACCGGCCGGGTCCTTCCAGCAAGCACGTACAGCCTCGGGTTAGGCCAGATGCTGGTACCAAAGTTCTAAAGTAGGCCGTAAAGTTTGTCTGCCGGAAGGCCGAATTGAGTCCCAGGTAGCTTTGTCTATCGGGGAGGAATGGATGAGACTCTATGTTCCGGCGCTCGCCGTACTGCTCGCCGCCGGAGCCTTTGGGGCGGACCGGCATAAGGTGGACGTGGATCCGGAGAGCGAGGACGGCATCCTGCTCCAGAGAATCCAGCAGGAACCCACGCTCCCGCGCAAGCTGGCGCTACTCGAGAAATTTGTAGCCCAGTTTCCGAAGGCCACGTCCATCGCCTGGGTCTACGAACAATTGCTGCCCATCTACTCCGATGCGCAACAGCCGGACAAGGTGCTGGCTACGGCCGAGAGTTTGCTGGCCATCGATCCCCGCGATCTGGAGTCGGCGCATTACGCCCTGCGCGTGGCGGAGTCCAGGAACGACAACGAATTGATCCGAAAATACGCCACGGTGTCCTGGGACATCGCCTGCCAGACCGCACAGATCAAGAAACCCACGGATCCCGACGATGTGCCGGACTGGACTAAGCGGATGGAGTTCGCCAAGCAAGTGATGTCTTACTCGGAATACCTGCTGTCGGTGCAAGCCACTCAGGAGTCCGACCCGGAAAAGAAAGCTGGGCTCATCCAGGCAATGGAGACTCGCAATCCCCGCAGCCAATACCTGGCTGTGGCCAAGGCTCCGCCGGCGCGCGTGACTTTTACATCTATAAGTCCCGAACGGGCTTATGCATTGGCGGAGAAGGGACTCCCCAGTGACCCGGATAACGAGGATTTTCTCATGGCCATCGCCGACCACCTGTTTAACGTCGAGCACGATCTCCCGAGAGTCCTGAGTTTCTCGCTGCGTGTTCTGGAAGTGATGCAAAGAAAGCCGAAGCCAGAAGGTGTCGGCAGCGACGATTGGGATAGAAAGAAGACCAGGTACCTGGGCGCGGCGAACTGGATGGCGGGGATCGTTTACGGCAAGCAGGGGCGCTATGGTCTTTCCGACCGCTACCTACGCGCGTCGCTAGGCTACATCCGCGACAATCCGCAGGCGCTCTCAGCGGCTTATTTCTACCTGGGCTACGACAACTACGCCATGGCCGGCGAACTGCACGACAGAGGGCGGGCCATTGAAGCGGTACGGTACAGCAAGTTGTGTACAGCTATCGAGGGCCCGTTCCAATCGATGGCCTACAAGAACCTGCAAGCTCTGCGCAACGAATACAACGTCGAGTAAGACGCAGTTGCTTCATGCTCCACGATCCCCGAGCGCCCGCGACCAACTATCGGGAGCCTGTGCTCGGTTGCGCGCTCAAAAGGTAAGCGTCAGCGGTAAATCTGAAGCCAGGGAGTTCAGAAATGGCGAAGATAGGATCTCATCGCCGGCCCGCTGTGGTCCGCGTTCGATCGGTTGAGAACGCCGAGGAGATCGTCGGCTTTGGTGAGGAGCATGGCTGGAAAGTGCTTGCGGGTGTGGAGCTCGATCAACTCGAAGACCTCTCCGATCTTCGTGAGCTCATGAACGCCGAGGTGAAGCCGGAAACCAAACCACGCCAGGCGCCCAGGATCAGCGGCAATGATTACTGCCCTTGCGGCAGCGGCAGGAAGTTCAAGAAGTGCTGCGGCGCCGCAACAGCAAGTCCGAGTTCTGGGGAAAAGCCTCTCTGATCGCCGGCCTCCGCATCGGTTAAGCGCCCGTTGAAACGTTGAGCACTCATTGGACCGGAACCTCGGCGGCAGAGTGCTATTCTTATAAATGCTGCACAAACTGAACCTCCGGCGGGCCACCGCGTCCCGGCCCCCGCAGCGGCGGACTTGCATTTACCACCCCGTTTGCGTCAAGCTGGATGGTTTTCCAACTCTTCAGGGCAGGAGCGCATGCGGGTAAGGATTCTCTATCACGATCATTGTTTCGATGGAGCTGCATCCGCTGCGTTCTTCAGCCGTTTCTATGAGGGCAAGTACGCGCCCCAGGCCGCCTTCGAATTTACCGGGTTGGCGCACAAAGCGTCCCAACTCTTCGAAGACAGCCTGTTCGACGGCGACGTGAACGCGATCGTCGATTTTAAGTACTCACCGGATCCCCGGTTGACCTGGTGGTTCGACCATCATCAGAGCGCGTTCCTGAGTCCGGAAGATGCCGAGCACTTCAAGCACGACCGCAGCGGCCAAAAACTGTTCGATCCTTCCTATGGCTCGTGTACCCGGTTTATTTCCGACGTCGCCCGCGACAAATTTGGCTATCAAGCGCCGGATCTGGCAGAGTTGGTGCAATGGGCCGACGTCATCGATGGCGCACGATACGCGAACGCTCAGGAAGCGGTGGAGATGCGCGCCCCAGCCATGAAGCTGACGCTGGTGATCGAGAGCGCGAAAGGCTCGGAGATCATCCACAAAATCATCCGCTGGATGCGGCATCGCCCGCTGAGCGAGATCATACAGGAAGCGGAAATCCAGCAGTTGTACACGCCGCTCCACCAGCGGCATATCGATTCCATCGACATCATCCGCAAGCACGCCCGCAGCGAGAACGGTGTGATCTTTTTCGATTTGATCGGCGAAGACCTGGACGGCTACAACAAATTCATTCCCTATTATTTGTTCCCCGACTCCACTTACACCGTATCAGTCAGTAATCAGAGCTTCCGCACCAAGGTGTCGGTTGGTTCCAACCCTTGGGCGCCAAAGGTTCCCAGCCACAACCTGGCGACCATCTGCGAGCGCTACGGCGGCGGCGGGCACCCACGGGTGGGCGCAATCAGCTTCGAGATCGGAGCAGTGGAGCAAGCGAGAAAGGTCGCGCAAGAGATCCGCACCGAGCTCGGCACCGATGGGGGACAGTGACCGGTCATTGTCCCCGGTTTTCAGCAGCCGGCGGGGTTCGCAGCTCATAACCTTGTGGCGGCTCCGCCCCCAACAAATACCGCACGAAATAGTCCCAGCGGCGCCGCACCATATACGGCTCGTTGCCAAACCCGTGATTCCGATTCGGCAGCAGCAGCAAATCGAAATCCTTGTTGGCCTTGATCAGCTCGTTCACTACCAGCAGCGTGTTATACGGCGGTACGTTGTTATCCATGGTCCCGTGCGCCAGCAATAGGCGCCCCTTCAGATTCTTCGCCACCAACTGGTTCGCCTGATTGTCATAATTCGTGGACCCGTCCGCTTTCCGTTCCAGCAGTCCCTGCCACTTCTCCGCCCAATCGTCCTCGTACTCGCGATTGTCGTGATTCCCAGCCTCCGAGATCCCCACCTTGAAGAAATCCGGATAGCGGAACATCGCATCCGCCGCCGCGAATCCACCGCCCGAGTGACCGTAGACGCCCGCGCGATCGATATCGATCCAGGGATACCGTTCCGCCAGTTGTTTCATCCCGCCCACCTGATCCGGCAGCGTGTTATCGCCGAGGTTGCCGAAGTACGCTTCATGAAATTTCTTCGATCGCCACGGTGTCCCCATCCCGTCGATCTCCACCACGATGAATCCCAGCTCCGCCAGCGCCTGGCAGTCCCCGCGAGCCGCCGAAAAATTCCGGCTGCCCACGCTGCCCGTCTGCGGACCGGGATAAATATGATTGACGATCGGATATTTCTTCGACGCATCAAAGTTGGTCGGCTTGAACATCAGCCCATATAGATCCGTGACGCCATCGCGCCCTTTGACCGTGAAGGACAGGGGCGGTTTCCACCCGGCAGCCGTCAGGCGCGAAACGTCGGCCTTCTCCACCGTGCTCATGAGCTTCCCATCCGCGTCGCGCACCACCGCTACCGGCGGAACATCCGGCTTCGAATAACTATCGGCGAAGAAACGTCCCGACGGCGCCAGAGTCACGTCGTGATTCGCGTCCTCTGGTGTAAGCAGGTCCACTTTGCCGTCGTCCATGCCCGCGCGATAGAAGTGAACAAAATACGGATCGCGCCCCTTCTCGCGGCCGACGCCCAGCAGGTACAGCATGCGTTTCTTCTCATCCACGCGCAGCAACTGCGTCACATTCCAGTCGCCCGATGTCACCTGACTCTTCAGCTTGCCGGTGTCCAGATCGTAAAGATACAGGTGCCCCCAGTTGTCGCGCTCGGAGAACCAGAGCACTTCATTCGAACCGGGAAGATAGCGCCAATTCACACGTCCGTTCCCCGATTCGAAAAAGGTCGGCGTGCTCTCCTCCAGCACATCCCGAATCGCGCCGCTCGAAGCGTCGGCCACGCGCAACTGCTCGTGCTTGTGATCTCGTGAGGTGGAAACGAGTGCCAGATGCTTGCCGTCCGCGCTCCATTGCACATCGCCCCACTCGCCGCCCCGGCAGGCGACGTTGTCGCAAAGTGTCGAGCGGTGCTGGTCGGGCGGCATTTTCAGCCGAACCACCTTCGGCCCGCCATTGTCCGCCCCGAGATCGATAATCACGCGCTGAATGGTGGTCACCACTTCATCGCCCGGCAGCGGGTATTTCCAGGCGCGCAATTCCGGATGCCCTACCTTGGTGCTTACCAGGTACATCTCGCCCACTCCGCGCTGGTCCTGCTGGTAGGTGGCGATCTTCTTCGAATCGGGGGACCACAGCAGAATTGGCCGGTCGCTCGAAGCCCAGCCAGCGTTGTCGGTGGCATAGCCGAAGTCCTTGACGCCATCGGTAGTAAGCCGCGTTTCCTTTCCAGTAGCGACGTCGCGAATCCACAAATTGAAGTCGCGGATGAACGCAGTCGTCTTTTTATCCGGCGAAGGGACATCTGTGCGAGTCGCCGCGGTGACGCCCCGCCCCCGACGCTCTCCAGTGGAATTGTCCGCGACGCACTGCGCGCCGGACAAATCGCACTTGAATCGCCGCGCCCGGATGTTGAACGAGATGCTCTGCCCATCTTCCGAAAACTCGAAATCCATGAACGGCAGGTGGTGGGCGTCATAGGTTGCGCCGGCCGCCGCCGAAAGCGCCGCCGCGAGTTTCGCCTGATCGAACGCCGGTCCGCGGGCCCCCCGCGCCGGATCTACCAGTACAAACTCCGTTCCCTGCGCCGTGACGTTTCTGTACCAAAAACGATCTCCGGCGATCCACGTAGCCCGCACTCCGCCGTGGAGCACCAAGGGTGTGGTGTTGTAGCCCATGAATTTCTCGGCCTGCGCGTAGTCGGCTGCGGTAAACGCGCGCTGCTGCGCGAGAGCGGCCGCGGCGGACGCAAGAAACAAAACGAGGTGAAACGTACGCAACATCATTTGTGTCGATTGTACTAAGTGTGGGCTGGGTTGAAAACTTCCGGCGGCTGCTGATCCTTTTTCGCCGGGATGGAAAACCTGAATATCGATCCTTGCCCTTCCGCCGACTCCACCCAGATGCGCCCCCCGTGCCGTTCCACGATACCCTTGCAGATCGCCAAACCAACTCCCGTTCCCGGAAACTGCTGTCCGTGGAGCCGCTTGAACACGCCAAAAATGTATTCTCTGTATTCCGGCGCCACCCCCACGCCGTTATCGCATACGCTGACGATCCACTCCTCCCCTTTCTGTTCCGCGCCGATCCGGATCGACGGAGCGTCCTGGCTGCGATACTTGATGGCGTTGCTCAGCAGGTTTTGAAATAACTGGATCATCTGCGTCTGGTTCGCCCAAACGGAGGGAAGCGGCCCGGCATCGAGCGTCGCCCCACTATCCTGGATGGCCATCTGCAGGTTATACGCGGCCCAATTCACAATATCGCTCAGCGGAACCTCCTTGAATGGAGCGTCATCGTGCTGGCTCAGGCGGGAGTAGTTCAGCAGATCGCTGATCAGCGCGCTCATTCGCGTTGCGGCGGAGATAATGAATTCCACGTACTGCGTTGTTTGCGCGTCCATTTTTCCCTGATACCGCTCCGCCAGCATCTGCGTGAAGGTAACGATGGTACGTAGCGGTTCCTGCAAATCGTGCGACGCGGCATACGTGAACTGTTGCAGGTCGGCGTTCGACCGCGCCAACCGGTCCGCGTTCCGCAGGATGGATTGTTCCGCCACAACGCGATCCGTGACGTCGCGCGCGATCTTCGAGGCGCCGACAATTCTACCGGCGCTGTCCAAAACCGGCGACACGCTCAGCGAGACATGGATCAGGTTGCCGCGCTTCCCGCGCCGCACCGTCTGGTAGTGGTCGATCCGCTCTCCGCGCCGGATTCTTTCCAGAATCTGCGGCATCTCGTCCGCCCTGTCGGGCGCGGCGATCGCCAAAATTGATTGGCCAACCATCTCCTCCGGCGTGTATCCGAAGATCCGCTCCGCGCCCTTATTCCAACTGGTAACAATGCCATCCATGCTCTTGCTGATGATGGCGTCGTCGGAGGATTCCACGATCGAAGCCAGTAGACGAATGGCCGCGTCCGCGCGCCTGCGCTCGGTAATGTTCCGGAACACCAGCACGGTGCCATGGATGTTTCCGTTCTTGTCGCGGATGGGAGCGCCGCTGTCGTCGATGGGCGTCTCTGTCCCGTCGGCGGCGATGAGTACCGTGTGGTTGGCCAGGCCCACCACCGTGCCTTCCCGCAATACCCGAGTCACTGGGCTCTCCACCGGCTGCCGGGTGAATTCATTCACAATCTGAAAAACTTCCTGCAAGGGCGCTCCCACAACATCGCTTTCCTTCCGCCGCAACAGCTCCAGCGCAACTCCGTTGGCGAACACAACCCGCCCCTGCCGGTCCGTCGAGATGACCGCATCGCCGATGCTGGCCAGCGTGGTCTTCAGCACATCCCGCGCTTCGCGCACCTCGCGGAGGGACCGCTCGCGCCGTACAATGGCGCGGTTCGTCGCCAGGCTGGCCGCTACCAGAAACGCGAACAGCGTCAGCATCCCGGCAACAGCCACCACCTCCGTTCTCCGCGCCAGGCTCTCGATGCGCAGCGTGCCGTCGATCAATGCCGAGTACTCGCGGCTCTGAATCCGGCCGCAAATGTCGCGGATCTCGTCCATGATCTGCTTTCCCCGGTCGCTGAGAACCGTATCCAACGCAGCCTGGAAGCCTTCGATCCGGCGCACCTCGATTGTTGTATGCAATTCCTCCAGTTTCTGGTCCACCAGCTTGCTCAGCCGCGCGATCTCCCCAGGTTCGTCTCGCGGCCTGGTCATGAGTCCCTTGAGAGTCGCCCTCTCGCTGGAGACCGCCTGAATCGCCGAGTAGTAGGGCGCCAGATACCGTTCATCGCCGGTCAGCAGAAAACCGCGCTGGCCCGTCTCAGCGTCCAGCGTAGTCGAGAGCAGCCGCTGCATCGAAATGAGAATCTGCTGGGTCCGCAAGGCATCGGTACTGGCGCGCCGGTACTCGCTCCAGTCCCGGTAGGATAGGCCGGCAATCGCCAATAGGATCGCCGCGGAGATGCCGAGCATCCACAAATCGGGCCGCTTCATAGCGCTAGACTAGATACTAAACTGTTTTCCCAACCCGTCGCAGAACCCCTGACAACCACCGCTGCTACGATAATCTTTGCGATGACCGCGCAGCGAGCGTACCGCCTGATCCCCGCAGCCATCGCACTCGTCACCATCCTTGCCTTCCTCCCAGCCCTGCGCAACAACTTCGTCAATTTTGATGACCAGACGAATTTTCTTGGCAATGACCGCTTCCGCGGATTAGGCTGGGCTCAACTCCAGTGGATGTGGACCTCGCATCTGCTGGGCCGTTACGTCCCGCTCACCTGGATGACACTCGGTCTGGATTACTGCATCTGGGGTATGAATCCCCTGGGCTATCATCTGACCAACATCTTGTGGCATGCCGCCAACGCCGTGGTTTTCTACTTTCTAGCCATGGCGCTCCTTCGCCGCGCTATCCCGGACCGTTCGCTGGAAATGCAGGCGCGGATTCCACTTGGAGCTCTATTCGCGGGTCTGATCTTTGCCCTGCACCCTCTCCGCGTAGAGTCCGTGGCTTGGGTCACCGAGCGTCGCGACCTTGTGTCGGGGCTTTTCTACCTGCTCGCGATCCTGGCCTACGTGCGAGGCGCTCCGCGGGAATCGGGGAGGCCAGTCGAGTCCAAGTACTATTGGGGATCCTTCGCGTTCTTCGTGCTTGGACTTCTCTCCAAAGAGATGGTGGTCACCCTGCCGGCAGTCCTGCTGATCCTGGACGTCTATCCGCTTCGGAGACTTGCTGCTGCGCCGGGTGGATGGCTCGGAGCGGACGCGCGAAGAGTGTGGCGGGAGAAGATCCCCTTCTTTGCAGCCAGCATCGTGATGAGCGTCATAACGCTCTACAACGGAGTTCGGGAGAAACTGGTTGAGCCGCTGGATCACGTCAGTTTGTTCGATCACTTCGCCATCGTCATGTACGGGCTCGCCTTCTATCTGCGGAAGACGCTCCTGCCCATGAAATTGACGCACCTCTATGCGTTGACCGCGGAGCGCCTGAGTCCGAACGGGTTGCCGTTCCTGTTGAGCGTTGCGGCGATCCTGCTGTTGACGGTATTGGTCTGGATCATGCGCCGCCGTTTCCCTGCGCTCGCGGCCGTCTCCCTGGCCTATGCCATTACATTGAGTCCCGTATCGGGGCTGTTTCACAACGGACGACAGATCGCGGCCGATCGCTACTCTTACTTGCCCTGCCTGGGCTGGGCGTTATTGGCGGGAGCCGCGTTGTTATACGCTCGCCCGTGGGATTGGCGAGGGCCGGCAAGAACAATGATCTTCGCGGCTGCCGGACTGGTGGTTGCGGTTCTGGCGGTGTTGACCTGGCGCCAGATTGGATTTTGGCGCGATTCGGACACGCTCTGGACACGCTCAATCGAAGTCGATTCCTCCTATTTGACTCAGAAGAATATGGGTGACCTCTTGGCACAGGAAGGTGACTACCTCCTGGCGATTGATCACCTCCGCGAGGCGACCTTGCTTAAACCCGACTACGCACCTGCCCATCTGAACCTGGGCGGTGCTTTGCTCTCGGTGGGCAGACCGGACGAGGCCATCCGCGAATTCCAGAAGGTCTTGGAACTGGGAGAGTTGAATCGAGACGCTGAGACTGACTTGGGCGCAGCCTTTTTCCAACAGGGCAAACTCGACGAAGCCATCCAGCATTTCCAGCGAGCCATTCAGATCGATCCCGAAGATCGGGAAGCACGCCGCAATCTGGCTCAGGCGCTGGCTAGGAAGAACGCGGAGCGGGCCAAACACTAGCAACGGTCGCGGATGGTGTACGATCGCACAAAAGATCGAACGCCAGCCGGGAAGACGTCGGCAGACTGATTGTAGAACTGCGTTCACGCCGGCGGGGCTCGGCCGGCCGGTGTGCCGTGCTTGGGAATAGCGCGTGGCTTCTCCTCTCCCACTGCCAACACCCACTACCTGCACCCAGCCTTCGGCCCGGGAGCAAGCCGCGCGCCGAAGGCCCTATAATGGCCCTAGTCTATGTCCCGCAAGTTTGCCTTGGTATTTTTCGGCGCGCTGCTCGCCTGCACCGCCCAACGGAAAGAATTCGAACAGCCGGCGATGCACGCCGCGCGCGGCACTCATGGCGCCGTCGCCAGTGGCAGCGAATACGCCGCCGAAGCAGGCATGCGCATCTACTTCCATGGCGGCAACGCCGTGGATGCGGGAGTCGCGACGATGTTTGCGGCCTCGGTCTCCGAGTTCTCGCACTTCGGAGTGGGCGGCGAAGCGCCGATTCTGATCCGCACCAAAGCCGGCAAAGTGTACGCCATCGCCGGCGTCGGCACCATGCCGAAGTTGGCCACCGCCGAGTTCTTCCGCAACCGCAGGCCGATCGCCGGTGAACTGCAAACGCTCGAACCCGGCGGACTGAAGGGAATCATTCCCGTCGCCGGCATCATGCCCGCGCTGGTCCCGGGCATGATGGAGGCTGGGCTGGTTGCACTGCGGGAGTTTGGAACCAAATCGTTCTCCGAAGAAATTCAGCCGGCCATCGAGCTGGCCGACGGTCTGGCCATCGACGAATACCGCTCGGCCGCCATCGCTCGCTCCCGGCGTTTTTTTGAGCTGTGGCCCGATTCGAAGAAGAACTTCATGCCCAACGGCGTGGTGCCGATGCCGGGCGAGATTTTCCGCCAACCGAATCTCGCGCGCACGCTGCGCTCCATGGCGGCGGCCGAGAAGAAGGCGTTGGCGGCGGGAGCCAATCGTGCGGCTGGCATCGACGCCGTCCGCGACTTCTTCTATCGAGGCGAGATCGCGCATCGCATCGACGCGTTCATGCAGGCCAATAAGGGCTTGCTGCGCTACGACGACATGGCCGCATTCAAGCTCCAGCCCGAAGAGCCGGTCTCCACCGACTACCGCGGCTACAAAGTCTACAAGCCTGGTTTTTGGAGCCAGGGTCCCGCGATGCTGGAGGCGCTGAATATTTTGGAGGGCTTCGACCTCCATTCTCTGGCCTCCAATTCCTCCGAGTACATTCACAAAGCCGTCGAAGCGCTGAAGCTCGCATACGCCGACCGCGATTCCTTCTACGGCGATCCGAAGTTCAGCAACATCCCCGGGGCCATCCTGCTCTCCAAAGAATATGCAGCGGAGCGCCGCAAGCTGATCACAGCGAAAGCCTCGCTCGATTTCATCCCGGGGACCATTAATGGCAAGCAAGGCCGCCATCCAACCGAAATGGAGATTGCGCGCGCGAAGATCGACGACGAGCTGATGGCTCGCGACACCACCTGTGTGGATGCCATCGACAAGGACGGCATGGTTTTCTCGGCAACGCCATCGGGCGCCTGGTTGCCCGCCGTGATCGCCGGCGACACGGGTATCGCGCTGACTGAGCGCGCGCAAAGTTTCATCCTGGTGCCGGGTTCGCCGAATGAGCTGGCCGGAGGGAAGCGTCCTCGCGTGACGCTCAGCCCGACTATCGTCACCGAGAACGGCCAGCCGTTTCTCGCGCTCTCCACTCCCGGCGGCGACAATCAGGATCAGAGCCTGATCCAGTTGTTCCTCAACGTTGTGGAGTTCGGTATGAATGCACAGGCCGCGGTGGAGGCTCCGCGGTTCCAAACGCGGCATCTGGTTTCGAGTTTCGACAATCATGCCTGGAATCGCGGCGACCTGCTGCTAGATGAACGCATGCCCGTGGCGACGGTCGGCGAGTTGGCCGCGCGCGGCCACCGCGTGGGAACCAGGTCGCGATGGGCCAGCGGCGCGGCTCCAGTGATGATCCGTGTCCTGCCCGACGGCGTAATCGAGGCGGGCGCGGATCCGTATGGATATCGCGTCGCCCATGCTTACTAGGTGTCGGCGCGCAGCCGCTTCTGATTCGGCTACTGATCATCAGCCCTGTGGGGCAGGTTGCAAACCTGCGCGCGATTGCTAATCGCGCTTCGCCAAGCGGGTGACCAACCGGCTGTTATCAGCCTGCCACACACCCGACTGACCCAGTACCGAGAATTAACCGGCCAGCGGCAAGTTTCTGAAGAGGTGCCAAGTGCCAATTGGGGACACGCTTCCGCTCTTCGATGAACCACCGGAAATCGAGCCCACGCCGCTTGGACTGAAGCTCGCTTCGCTTGCTTCATCCGATATCTTCATCGGCACCAGCTCCTGGAAATACGAAGGCTGGATCGGCCAGGTTTACACCCACGACCGCTACCTTTCGCGCGGCCGCTTCTCGCAGAAGCGCTTCCAGGCCGAGTGCCTGGCCGAATACGCCTCCACCTTTCCCATCGTCTGCGGCGATTTTTCCTTCTATCAGTTTCCTTCCGAACAATACTGGCAGAAGTTGTTTACGTCCGCGCCGGCGTCGCTGAAGTATGCTTTCAAAATCCCGGAAGAGATCACGGTGAAGATGTTCCCCATCCATCCGCGTTATGGCGCGCGGGCCGGCGAAGGTAATCCTTCATTCCTCGATGCGATGCTCCTGCGGAACGCCTTTCTCGACCTCCTGCAGCCTTACCGCGACCGCATCGCCGTGCTGATTTTCGAGTTCGGTTCCTTCGGCAAGCAGACCTACCGGAACGCCGCCGAGTTCGCGGCCGAGCTCCATCCCTTTCTAGCGGCCCTCCCTCACGATTTCCGCTACGCCGTCGAGGTGCGGAATCAGGAATTCCTGGTGAGCGATTATTTTGCGTGCCTGCATCGAAACGGCGTGGCGCACGTGTTCAACGCCTGGACGCGCATGCCGGAGATCGGCGATCAGATGCAGCTTCCGGAAGTGTACACAGCGGACTTTACTGTCACGCGCGCGCTCCTACGAAAAGGCCGTCCTTATGAAGAGGCGGTCGCGAAATTCTCGCCCTATAAGCAGGTGACGGATCCGAATCCACAGGTGCGGCAGGCACTGCGAGACCTGTTGGTGCGGGCCAAGCAACGGCACGAGCCGTCCTACATATTCGTCAATAACCGCCTGGAAGGAAACGCGCCAGGGACCATTGAAGCGATCGTCGACTGACGTCCAGTTACTGCTCGAAACGGACGCGCCGATTCTTCGCGTCGATGGTCACCTGGAAGTCGCGTAGAATCCGATAGCCGATGTTGCCGACAACCTGCCCCGGAATCGGATTCACATCCGCGAAACGGACGTCTAGTAAAGCGAGCTTGAACCGGCCCAGTTCGACAGGGCCATCTATGTTAGCCGACCAGACCTGGAACTCGCCGTGCGGCGTGCGCGCGCGTCCAACCACCACGGGCTCGGAGGCGAGCTTGAGCTCCTTCCGGTATCTATCGGGAAGAGTCAACCCGCCCGGCGAGCCGGAATCAATATGCACTCGATTCTCGGCGCCGGCCACTCGCACCAAGGCGCTAGGCAGAATCTGTTCGGCGGTGTATCCGAAAATGCTGCGGGAATCGGGCGCCGAAAGCTCACCTTGCCGGATCAAGACGCGCTTTCCGGGATAGTCGAGCGTCAGCAGATAGCCCAGGAATGCTGAGGCGCTCAACACGCCTCGAGGAGCGTTTGGCATGCGGAACATCCCGGATATCGGACCTTCCACCACCACCACGCCCTCGAGCAACGCTTCGGCCACACGGAGCTCGGCGACCTTTACCATCTGGCCCATTACGGTGTTGTCGGGTCCACGCACCCCTTCACCCTCGACGGCCGGCAGGCCCAACTCTTTCTTTAAATCGTCGCCAATCACAGTGGTGTCGGCTCCGGTATCGAGAATGAAACGAAAAGGCCCCTTGCCGTTGATTCGAACGTCCACCAGGGGCCGGCCGTCAAGGTCGCCCATGGGAACACTGGTCCCTTGGGCCGGAACGATAATTTTCTCAGCGGGTGGAGGATCGTGTTGGGCCGCGAGCGGCAAAGCGCCGAGCGAGAGCGCCAGCAAAGCTGCGAGACGTGCTTCCATAACTGCCTCCAGAGTAACATAGTCCGATTCGTACTACAGTGACGTACGGACCATAAAAGCGTTTGCTTCTTTCCGGTGCGATACTAAGGGGTTGCCGAAGAACCTCTTACAGGATAAAGAGGTTGCGGAACAAAGGCTCACAGGCTGAAGCCTGTGCCACCAAACGCAAACAAGTTGGTGGAAATAGGTGACACTGGCTTGAGCCTGTGTATGTTCCGGGTTCGCAAGCCTTTTTTCAGCCGGAGGGTGCTTCAGACTTGCTATGGCCGAACGGGAACTGAGCGAAATGGAAGTATGCGTCCTGGCGCTGATCTGGTCCGACGGGCCGTGCACGCCCTACGCCGTTCGCCAGGTGTTTCTGAAGAGCCCCAGCCCACAATGGAGCGGGAGTGCCGGTTCTATCTACCCCCTGGTGGAGCGCCTCAAGAAAAGGAAGCTCATCCGCTCCACCGCCCATTCCACCGGACGGCGACAAGGGCGCTTGCTTGCGGTCACGCCGGCCGGAATCCGCGCGGTGGAAACATGGCTGGAGCCCGTGATTCCCGACTGGGTTGCGGGAGTGCCGGCCGATCCGTTGCGGACCAGGATCCGATTTCTGGGCGCCCTCCCGCCCATGAAGCAAAAGGCATTCCTGAAGTCGGCGCTGGAGAGCATGGAACGGCTTTTGGCTGAAATGCGCCGGGATTATCCGGAGCGCCGGGCAAGGGGGGGATTCGAGTTCTGGATGGCTCGCGGAGCGATGATGGCCATGCGCTCCCGGCTTTCCTGGCTCCGCCAACTGGCTCAGGCTGTGGGCTCGCTCCCCGGGTCGCGGTATACTTGACCATTCCGCATGCGCGTACGTTTCTGGGGTACGAGAGGATCGATCGCGACGCCGGGGAAGGGGACTGTTCACTTCGGCGGCAATACTTCCTGCATCGAGTTGATCACGGATGCCGGCAATCACTTGATCCTGGATTGCGGTACCGGTGCCCGGCTGTTGGGCAACCAGTGGATGGCCAAAGCCTCCGGGCCGATTACCGGAGTCATCCTGCTCACGCACACCCACTGGGATCACATCCAAGGCTTCCCTTTTTTCACGCCGCTGTTCGTGCCCGGCAATCATTTTGAGGTTTATGGACCGGAAGGATGCCACACGTCATTGCGCGACGTCCTCTCCGGCCAAATGGATTATCACTATTTCCCGGTGGAGCTGAATCAGCTCGCGGCGCAAATCAAGTATGCGGACTTGTCCGAGGGCGAGCACCGGATCGCGGGTGTAACCGTCCGGGCGCAATCGATGAATCATCCCTCGCCGACCCTCGGGTATCGAGTGGAGGGCGACGGTGTTTCAGTTTGCTATCTCTGCGACCACGAGATGTTTTCCGAACACGTCTGGCGGGAAGGCGCCGAGCCGGGGCGCATCGATTCAATTCTTCACGACGGCGACCGCGAGCATGCCGAGTATATGAAGGACGCCACCGTGGTTGTGCATGAAGCGCAGTACACGCCTGAGGAATATCCTGCCAAGCGGAATTGGGGTCACAGCACTTTCGAATACGTAGTGCAGTTGGCGGCCGCGGCGAATGTGCGGCAGTTATTCCTGACCCATCACGACCCATCCCACGACGACACTTTCATCACCGGCATCGAGCATCGGGCCCAGCAGTTGGCGCGGCAGTTGGGATCGAAGATGGAAGTTTCCTGCGCGTACGAAGGCAACGAAATCGCGGTCTAATATCTTACCGTGGTTGACTTGACAGTCTCGACAAGATTGTCGAGACGGCACGCAAGAGTGCGTGCGCTACGAATGTCGCGCGAACACTCGTGTTTGCCTCGTCGACACTCATATCGACGCCTGGGCGTGATAAAACATAACTTCCATAAAATGTTGTATGGCCGGAAACAACTCGCGTTATCCCGGGAAGCTCTTCTGGTCCTCTTCCTAACTTTTCACAACAAACCATTTTTCGAAATTGTCTCGGACGATGCTTTGGGGCTTGTCTGGTTGGTTGGCAAAAAACTCGTCGACAGCGCAATTCGCACCCGGCCAGGCGGGATCATTGTATTCATCGAACAAGAGAACTCCACCTGGAACGAGGCGGGGGTAGAAGAAGTCGAGGCACACGGCATACGACTCGTAGATATCGCAGTCCAGATGCACAAAGCAAAACTTGCGGTCATTACATCCTGGGAGGGATTCTCGAAAGTAACCCGGTCGGATTTGGACATTGTGAAGCCCAAACGCGCTCAGCTTCCGATTCACGAGCGCATAGGAGGTATCCTCAAAACCGCCTACGCGCTTTTCGGCGGTATCCGTTCCGCCGAGGGCGATGTCCCGTGCTACTGATGCATCGAAGCCCTGGAACGAATCGAACCCCCAAATCGTTTTCGGTATGCTCTCCTGCACGAGATAAATCGCCATCGCGACCAGGGTTCGGCCACGCCAGACCCCGCATTCCGCGATGTCGCCTTCCAGCTTGGCGGTGCGATCGAGGAATTCGAAGAGCATCTTGGTGTTCGCGCCACCAGCCGAATCAGCGCGTTCTCGGGGTACTATTGCCCGTGGAGCAAGGACACCGGTGACTTGAGACAAAGCGGGAGGCCACAATCCTATCGGAATCGAGCGGAGAATCGGGCCGGCAATTCCGGAGACAGCTTCTTTCAATCGAAGTCTTTTCACTACACCAGAGAATCCTGAACGCCCAATCTCCGTCGAGGGTGTTCCGCAATCACCATTCCTCATAATAGTAAAGTCGCACGAAAGCGTGCCTCGCGTTGTGGCCTGGTCATGAAGCGCCGCGTGGACGAGGTATTGTGAAGCCTCCTCGATCAACCTGTTGAGAATACTCGCCCGAAGGGCGCTAAGGAAGGCTGCGATTCAATGGGCAAGGGACAACTCAATCTTGGAATCGTGAATCGTATTCATCGGGCGTTCAAGCGCCGCAGAAGGCCGGTGGCACTCGTTTTGAGTGCCGCATACTCGACCGGCGATCCGACTCTCAGAAAATGGACGCACACGAGGTAGACCAACGCGAATTGCGTGCCGCAAACCGCTAGCACCACGAAAGGGGGTTGCCCAGCAATAACCGTGCGTAAAACGGCGCAGCTTAGCCCCGCTAGAGAGGACGCTATGGCGAGCTTGCCCACATCCTTCAGCAGCTTGAAGTCCTGGCGAGTGACACCGAGCAATCGCCCGAAACGTAGTGACAGAGCGATACGCTCGACGATGCCGGCGCTGACCACAATTGCGATCACTCCCACCGGGCCAAGCTGTCGCGTCCATAGTGCAAGAATGAGAACCAGCCCCGCCAGGATTGCGATCCGGAGGCGCAATACAAAATAGCGCTCGGAGGCGTACGCCCGCAGCAGCGCATCGATGAGGAAAATATTCAGTGGCAGCAGCGTCAAGTTTACAGCGAAGACTGGCCAACTGTCCGCATACCGCGCGGTAAACATAAATCGGATGAACTCGGGCCCAACCACCAGGAGCAGAGCGTAGGCCGGGAAAAAACAAGCCGCCAGTTTGCGCGCCGCGCCGGCGATCGCCTGGATGGCTTCGCGCTGGAGGTTCTGTTGCTGGAGCTTCGCGATCCTGGTGATCATTACCGAGTTCGTAGCCTCTTGAACCAAGAGCATGAAGGGCAACTGCATCACACCGATGGAGTAAACGGCGAACATCGCCGGGCCGAATCGATTGGAGACGAAATAGTTGTGAAGATCGGTTTGCAACATTAGAAGCAGACTGGACGAGCCCACGGGAAGGGCATAGGAGAGTTGCTTCCGGGATACCGTCCAATCGAAGCTCTTCCAGAAGCCCGAGAATCGGGACTCCAGGTAAACAAGCAGCGCCACAGTCTGCAGTATGCCGAAGACAATGGCGGCATACAGCAAAGCGCGGATCGTGCCATAGGCTGCTGCCGCGGCTAGCAGGATCATAGCGCGTGTCAATTGGCTCACGGCGATGAACCTGGCCGCCAGTTTGATTTCCTCATTCGCAATCGGAGCCGTTTCCAGGAAGCAGGCAACGATCCATAGCAGGATGACAATACTGATCAGACGCGCGTAAGGCACTAGTGCAACGCTGCGAAAGATAAGCCCGAGTATCGACGGATTCAGAAACAGGGCCGTGGCAGCCACGGCGCCCGCCAAAGCATGGAAGAGCACAATATTCAGCACAACTTGCCGCTGCCATTCCCGATAACGTGGTAGAAAGTAAAACGCGCTCATATGAAAGCCCAGCGGAAGTATGCTGACCGCAGACGCAACCAGCAGAAATGCTTGCTTATAGAGCCCGTATTGTTCCTGGTCCATGCGGCGAACCAGTAACAGTGGGAGAGCGAGGCTCGAGAGGAATCCGAAGGTCTTGGCGACCATCAGCCACGATGCTCGTCTTGTCAACGATTCGGTCGGGGCCGATAAAGAATTCATTCTTCGCGGTAACCTCAGGGAAGACGGGTACGCAGATCACATGCTCGACGGATGCTCCGTCCTTACCAGGATCTATCCAGTATCCCACGCCGATGTTACCAGTGGCCGGTAATGACCTCTTTTCCCTCATGCCGCGAGCGGCTGGCATGCGAGCGGTCCATCATCTATGAGAGCCTTCTCAAGAGCAAACTGAACCCAAATCCGCGCTGAAACATCTGCGCCGAAAAGCGCCGAAAGTGCGGTTTTTCGATACACTACCAGTTACCCGGACGGAGGATGGGGCTACGCTGGAGAGCGGCCGGAGGGTCGATCCGGGGGCCAGGATCGGCCGGGAAGTTTCCAGACTCCCCGCCACCCCAAAAAGAGAGAATTGCCAATCCTGGCAACTGCGTCCCAGCAGGGCGGAGCGTCTAGAGATTTCGAGTCTTTCCATCACCTCCTGGAACCGTTCCGTTCGCCCTTTCGCTCCTACTTCCTGTCTCGTTAACCAGTCAGCTATCCGCTCCGGCTTAGAGCAGGAGCATCTCCGTCCCGGGATTCGCAATCAAAACAACAGCCTCAAAGGGCTAGACTCACTTGCCGCGCTCACCCGCTCTTGGACGAAGACATCGGTGCCGCATGCGGCTGCCGATATCTCTCTTTTAGTGAGAATCCACCAACCGGCTTCCGCCAGATGTCCCGCCATGGCCGCTTTGCTGGGGCACTTGGGCTTGAGACGTTCATAGAACTGCACCACGTGCTGTTGGCTATAGCGTTGCCCGTGCATGACCACGCAATTAGCGGCCTCCACGAAGGCCCAGCGCAGACACAGATAGTGGCCTGCTTGGCATCGTCCACCGCTGGCGTGCACCGTGGGTACCAATCCTGCGTAGCTGGCCAGGTGCCGGGCGCTAGCGAAACGCTTGACGTCGTCAATCTCCAAATGAATCGTGGTGTCGAGAATCTCGCCCACTCCAGGCAGCGCTTTCAGCCAAACGCACCCAGCCGATGCAGCCGATCCGTTCCCGAATCCGCACTTCCAGTTCGCCGATATGGCGTTCCATTTCATCCAGCAGTTCCCACTCGTGTGTCGCCGCCCGCCGGGCTTCTTCCGGCATCCACCCAATCGCCACCGGGAGTCGAACGCGGTAGAATGGCCCAGCGACGAGCATCGATCGGGTCGCTCTTGTTTCGGCCGCCCACCCGATGCTTGGCTTCCAGCGGATTCACCCAACCGAGCATGCAGGCCCGCGGCTTCCAGCTCATCATGAACCAATTCCAGCCGCTACTGGATTCCACTGCCAGCGGTGTACCGGCTCCAGACTGCCCAAATAATCCCGCAAATCGCGGTCTGCGTGCCCACCTGAACGGACGGTGCCTGCTTTCGCGCCATTCCAAGGACTGCGGGCCATTTTACCCGTGGGCGCTACAGCGCTCTCATACGATCCTTCGAGAATAGCCCGCTCCAAAGGCCTACAGGATCAATAACTTCCACGATTCACCCTTGGCGCAGAATCTGCCCCGGAACGTCCTGGGGCTTTTTCATACCCCGTTGTGGCGAAGCCGCCATGGCTCATTCACCAACAACCCGGAATTTATTTGCGTCATGATTTCAACGAATTAGGGCGATTCCAATGATCAGATTGGAACCGTGCCCGGATCCGTATGCAACACTGGCCGTCGAAGTCACTTCGACCCCTGAGCCGGCAGTAAGAACCATGATCGCTTTGGGCGTCAGGTTTTGTCGATCTGGAAGCGGTGGTCAGTTACGTCTGCCGGGCGGATCGACCGATTGAGTTGTTCTTCCGGCAGCCGCTTTTTGTGTGGCTGTATGCAACGAGATGATGAAGGCCAGGCAGCATATCGAAAATATCCATAAAGAACGTCGAACCCAGCTTGGTCCGATAAACCGCAGGCGTAACACTCAAGTAAAGTACAATAGACTTGTTGCCTACAGGGAAGCGCACTCTTTGAGACCTTGGTCCCACGTTTGAAGGAGTAACTGTAAGAAGCGTACAAAGAGGGCAGGATCTGGGCGAAGACCTGCCCCGCCGCCAGACTTGGTTTCAGCGGGAAAAAAGAGATCGGAATGTGTTGTCTGGATGGTGTGTGCGCGACGGCTCCCCGACCGGCTCCGTCACTGCACCCCATCCCACTTGGGAGAACCTGATGAAAAAGCCGATAATGAATGTAATGTGGAGATTGTGGCTATTGGGAACGGCTGCGCTGTGTTTCGCGGACACTCGCATCGATTCGATCGAACCAACGCAGATGCAAGCTAAGATCACGGTGCTGACCGATCAATCGGGAGCTTGCACGTACCGAGCATCCAGGGGCTCCAGTTTCACTTCTAATGTTCCCGACCTGGTCGACAACGGCAACACGGACACGCGAAAAGGATCCCTGGTGTTCCGCAACAAACACATCTTCGTGCTCGGGACGCGCAAAGGATCCGACGCGTTGGCATCGGCCGCTACATACTTGATCGGCGTGACGTGTGGCTCCGATCCGGAGGTATCCGCCCCGTTGACTACGTTAGCAATTCCGTGGGGCAACATGGCGCCCGATCCGGTGCCTTTCAATGCCAACGCCTTCGGGAATATGGACTATCCGGTGATCGACTGGGCGAATCAAATGAAGAGCTACATAGATCCTATTTCCGGCGTCGAGTTTTGGCGGTTGACCGGTCCAGGTCTGTCCCAAGCGACCGCGATACAAGCCCAATTCAACGTCACCAGCCGAATTCCGATCGACCTATCTGGCGCGGGCTGGTCAGGAGCAACGAACGCGGTTTATAACAGTGTTGCAACCCCTCGATCGTTTGCTACTGCCAGTGGCACGCCCGCCAACAAGCTTTTCATTCCGATACCCAACGGCGGCTATCCATACTTTGGAGGGAACTGGGACACTCCCAGTGCCATAGATGATGTGATTGTCCATGTGTTCTGCGGTAATGCATCGCAGGGTGGAATCACGTTCTCAGTTCAGTGGAGTTTCGATGGTGGTCAAACCCTGGCCGGATCACCCGTGCCGACAGCCGCCTGTTCTTCGAGCAGTCCGGTAAAGCTAGGGGACTATCCTCAAGCCAAACCTAGCTCCATGTTTCATGGCTGGGGTATCGTCTCTCCCAGACACAATTTGGTGGCCCCCGGTTACGGTACGGCCAATGTAAACAATTCGGTCGTAACCATCCAATCACCCTCTGGATCGACCAATTTCTTTACGACTGATTGGCCTGCCGGAACCCCAATACTCATCAACGGCCTTTATTACCACGTCTCTTCCATACAGTCGCCCACGCAATTAACCATCAGAGAGAATCCAGGCACCATGACTAGCGTGCCATGGTCGGGTGCGAACTCGGGTGTTGTTCTTTGGATGAATGGTCCGGGTAGCGCTTCAGTGAGCATTGGACTCGATATATTTGGATCGTCTAATGCGTCCTCGGACACGAACGGAGATCTGGGAATGGTAAACCCGGTACCGGTAACCGTCACGAAATCCGCGGACGGCTCACAAACACTCGATCCGCCCTTGTCCGGGAATCTAGTGGTGATCACCGATGGAGGAGCTCATGGGGCAATCCTGCTATGGATAGAAAAGAATGCGGATGGTACTCCAAGAAATGAAATTCGCCTGCTTTCCATCGGCGCGAAGACGGCTTCGTCCAGTTCAGTTAGCTTAAACGGGGATGGAGCGGCATACCCGTATGCGGTGGGAGTCCAAGCGTACCGGGCGTCGGCCTTCGACGGCGTAAATGGCGACCGGTGGTACGGGCTTGATTCAGGAACAAAATCGCGGTTCTGGCGCATGACTTACAACAATACGGGAGCGTGCGCGGGTTATCCAGCGTACAACCCTTTTCCTGGATCAGGGGGTTACAATATCGGCGCTACCACTCAGGCTGACGATTGCTTTTCTTACTACAACCTGACGCCAAGTTCCGCAGGTCTGGACGTGAACACTCAAATGGCGACGGCTTATCAAACTTGTAAGAATAGTGCGGGCCAGAGCGTCTGCCCATATCCACATCCGGGGTTCGATCTTGGGTGGTTCAATGCACCGCAAGTAGGATTGAGCACGGCAGGTTATCTAACGGCAGGCATGGGGACCGGTCAAGATGCTCTGGGCATCGCCGGTGTGTTCGATATCAACACGGGAATGATTAAGAGTATCCGCGACACTTGGGGATCGGATCCGGACACTGAGGTGACGTGGGGAGGCAATCATGGATTCAATATCGTGGCGGGAACGTGGCTGTTCAATGCGCTGGATTTTCTCAATGGCAACAATTCCAACACCGTGTTTGGAATGGCCAAGTTCGATATGCCCATCGATCAAATCAATCGCGCCGGATACGGGGCTCCGCCGAATTGGGATTCGAACACTGCACTTGGCGCTGCTGAAGCTTACACCTGTCCGCCAGACGATCAATTACCGCTGCGATACCAGTTCGCTTCCATGCAGGCCCGCGGATACGCTGGTTCGGCTCTTGGAGGAACCACGAATTGCATTCAGCTCAGGTTCCACACACCTCCATGCAATGCCGTGCCAAACACAACCTACAGGTTCCCTGACGGGAAGACGGAAGCCGACGAGTTTCCGTGTACAACGCCCGGATTCGGCGTCGCAGACCCCACGCGCTCCAAGCTGATGGACCTGCGCCCTGGAGACTGGACCAATGATCGCGCGGATGGAGTCTACGGGGAACACTTTATAATCTTGCAGATTCAGTACAATGGAACAAACGACATTACTATTTGGCTCATGCGCTGGGCGCGATCAAATTACCTCGTTCCCATATTGAATGATCCGAATCTCTTCGACAAGCCAGGACGCGTGCACGGCGCCGGTTGGTTCATGTCCATGATTCCTCCGCTCTCCTTGGGAGCGTCTGCGACAGCCTTCGACACTTCCGCTGGCGCCTCCGCCAAATTTTTGCCTGACCATCCTATGCGCGAGAATTGTCACGGAGTGATGGGTGCCGGCAGCGCTGTAGGTTTGTACACATTCACGGAGCCGTGTGAATTTTACGGAGGGAGAGACGTTTACATGGGGAACTTCGACTCCACACCGGCCAGTATTATCCTCCAGCCTTTCACTCCCTTGGCTGCGGCGGAACCTTGGTTTGCCGGAAGCAAGAGTGGAATAAACATTATGCAGAATTACAACAATGGAAGCTCCCTGCCTGGAGTCGCGAATCCGCCCTTCCAGGTGGACTTCAGGCATGTCAACGGGTCTGCCGGCGCAGGCGCCGAGTATCTGAGCTCAACAATTGGTAACCCTCGAACCCTAACTCCAGTCGCGGGAACCGCGCAGAGTTACATGATCCAAGACTCAGTTTCGGCGGGCCCGTCGGATTACAAGCGCCTGCCACTCCACGGATGGGCGGGAAGATTCCTGTTGAAGGATGTGAGTGGTCCGACGATTGGCAACACTGGGGATTTGCCTGATTTCAGCTTTTGTCGAGCGTTCAACGCCGGCGAATGCTTTGCCGGGTCGGCGTCCGGAAGCCTGTATGTTTCTGTTCCACAGGCTTTTGTCGATAATTACTGCCACAGCGATAGCTTCACGGTAACCGCACCTTGTGTGGGGCATCTCGGGTCGTATACAGGCCAAGTGATCCAATTCCGGTTGGATCGGCCGGATAGTACGGGAATTGGCGCCAGGAAATTCGGGTACGCCCACGGAATGCCGGGCTTGCAATATCAGTTCTCTAATTGTCGAACCACGCCTGATGCGGCCTTCCTTTTCTGCATTGCCGATTGGCTCGATGGCGTACGATCGGAATGGGTGGCGATGAAGATTGCTCCAATGCCGGTTTCCGACTCGGTGAACCGCACCTCCTTTGTTCCGGTCACGTTGACCCATACTCAAAGCTCCGGCGCGTCCTACATTCGAGCCAGATTTGGATATCTGGAGAACGGAGGATCAATGCTCCGCTGCACGCCCTATCAGGTAGAATGCTCCACGGAAATTCCAGCGGCAGCCCCCGATGATCCATATAGCTTCACGAATGAGAGCGTGGTTCGTCAAACCTGCGGGGACGGCCGCCCCCTCGACATACGTTGCACCATTACCATTCCGGCAATCTCCAATCGCATGCTCTACTACGTGGTGGACCGGTTGGATAGCTTCGGAAATGTTGTCGCCTCGCTTCCAATGAACGTGGTGGCCGTTCCCTAGATGTTGCGCCTGGAACTTACCACCCGGCGAATCTGTCTATTCGTGTTCCTGCTTGCTCTGGTATTAGACTTGGGACAGGGCATTGTGCGGTACCGACATGTCCTCGGATTGACTGGCCAGCAGTTTATTGACATTCAGCAGTTTGATGCGCGCGTCCACGTCACGCTCGCGCAGCGTATCTTGAATGGCCAGGGGTACACGATCCCCTTGAGTATCGGGCGCCCGGAAGAAGTTCAACCAGCATTCATAAAAGCGCCAGGATATCCTTATTTGCTTGCCGCCCTGTTCTGGTTGACGGGAATCTCGTTTTCATTTTTCCCACTGCAATGTCTCGCCGGAGCCGTCCTTGGCGTTCTGGTGGTGCTGGTCTCGATGCAGGTGTTTGGCGATCCACTGGCCGCCTTGATCGCTGGATTGAGCGCCGCGCTCAATCCCATTCTCATCAATAGCGCTTCGCAGCTTTACAACGAGAATATTTATTTTTGCTTGTTCTTTCTGGCCTTATTGTTGTACCTGCGATGGTGGCAGGCGCCGTCGTTTCAGGGCGCGTTACTGTGCGGCATCATCGCGGGCTTCGACGCGCTGGTTCGTGAACTGGTTATCCCCTCATTCTTGGCATTAATCGTTTTAGTCGTGATACGAGTCTGGAGACGAAGCAAGCGCTCCGCCCTTTTGTATGCCGTATCGTTAACCGCCGGATTATTAATTGCAATCCTTCCCTGGACGATTCGAAACTATGTGGTTACCGGTGCCATTGTTCCGATCTCGGCCATATCGGGGTTCGCCGTCGGAGCGGGAAATAACTCCTGTGTCGCGGCAGGAAAATGGACCACCGCTTTCTACGGCGACGACCCCTGTCCCTCATTAGATGAACAGCGATACGCTTTGCTCGCCGCATGGAACCGTGAGCCTCGTGTTGTTCTGAACGACCGAGCTTACATGATCCTGGGACTGGCTTATGTTCGGGAACACCCAGGGGAGTATCTCAAACTATGTGTACGGCGAGCCTGGACATTTTTTGATCCATGGCATCCCCGCCAAGATCTTCACGGACGGAAGAAACTCGCAATGGCGCTCTACTTTCTGATCTTCCTCGCTCCAGGAGTGATTGGCGCGGTCTGGTTCTTTCTTCATGGCGCGCGGGACATGGCATCGCCGCTCTATGTTCTAATCCTTGCTGGGTACCTGCCGCTAGCTCTCATCTTCATACCGCACGATCATCGCTTTTCCATTGGCGTTCACCTGATACTCGGAATGTTCGCCGGTGTTTGGATGGCCCACATTTTCGGGAGGAGAGCAGTGCCCAAGCCGTAAGTCTTGGCGGCCTACGTCAAACGCCAGCAGTGTGCCGGCGATGAGCCCTGAAATATTCCGGTGGGCTCTCGCTGTCGCTTGAAGGGCACATCCCTCACTCGCTGATTGCAGTTGCGCGTGGACCGGGTCGAAGCCTTATCCTGAATGAGTATCGAATGCGGCCTTCCCGATGGAGCACGGTTGGTTCCCTGCATTGCGCGGTCCAACTTGGCAGTTGGACTGTGTTGTGCGGGAGTGAGGGCCAACGGCGGTCAGGCGTTCGGTGCCGGAATTATTGGCTTTTGGAAGGGATGAGACCTTAGCGCAGCATGTTCTTTGACACGCCGGTTTACTTTTGCTTCCTCATCACCGTTGTCCTCGTCTATTGGCGTCTTGGCCGGTTTCGCCAGAACCTGCTGTTATTGGCGGCAAGCTATTTTTTCTACGCCTGGTGGGACTGGCGGTTCCTTTCATTAATCGTTACGTCAAGTGTGGTGGACTTCTTTGCCGCCAGGTACATCGCACAGTCACCTAACAAGGCGCGGCGGCGAGCGCTGCTTTCGTTGTCTTTGGTCCTCAACTTTGGTTTCCTGGGATTCTTCAAGTACTTCAACTTCTTCGCGGATTCTTTCGCTGTGGCGCTGACTGCCATGGGCGTCCCGACACACACCGTGACGTTATTGCGGATTGTGTTGCCACCGGGCATCTCCTTCTATACTTTCCAGGCCGTTGCCTACATAGTCGATGTCTACTACGGCAAGTTGAAGCCGGCTGACTCGCTGGTTGATTACGCCCTTTTCATCGGTCTCTTCCCGCATCTGGTTGCTGGCCCCATCCAGCGGCCTTCACACCTCTTGCCACAAGTTCAAAAAACCAGAGTCTTCGACGGCGAGAGGTTCTCCGATGGCGTCATGCTGATTCTCGCGGGGCTATTCCGAAAGTGCGTCGTCGCGGACAACTGTGCACTGCTGGCCGACGCGGCTTTTTCTGGGCGTATGGGTACGCCGGACCTGGGTGTTGTACTGATCGGGATGTATGCTTTCGCGTGGCAGATATACGCAGACTTTAGCGGTTATAGCGATATTGCGCGCGGCAGCGCTCAACTGATGGGGTTCCACTTCATGGTGAACTTCCGGCAGCCGTACCTTGCTGTCAACCTCCGGGACTTTTGGAGGCGTTGGCACATCAGCCTCAGCACTTGGCTTCGCGACTATCTTTACATTCCTCTGGGCGGAAATCGCCGCGGTGAAGCTAAGACCTATCGCAATCTCATGTTGACCATGCTGCTCGGAGGACTCTGGCACGGAGCAAACTGGACGTTTGTGGTCTGGGGCGGAATCCACGGAATGGGCCTGGCACTGGAACGATGGCTTGGAGGAGGCGGGCGCGGCGACGACGAGCCTGCCCGCTCCACATTGTCCACTTGGGTACATCGCGTAGTCCTCTTCCACATCGTCGGCCTGGCGTGGATCTTCTTTCGCAGTCAAAGCCTTTCGGACGCGGTAAACTTCCTTGGGGGTGTCGGCGTGCTGCATCTCGGTTCGCAGTTCTTGCCCGCGCTTGAATTTCTGGCAACATTTACACTGCCCTTGTTCTTCATGGACCTAATGCTGGAGATGCGCAGCGAGGAGTATATCTTTCAGAACCTTCCGAATTTGCAGCGCGTGGCCGTTGGAGCCGCGCTCACGTTCCTGCTCTTGGTTTTTGCTGCCAATACCAGCGCGGCATTTATCTACTTTCAATTTTGACCATGGAACACACTAGTGCGTCAAAAAATCGTTTGAGCCCCGGGCCGGCCTCCGGTGCGCGGCGACAGCGCCGAGCCGAGACAATTCTGCTGTTGTGCGCGATTGCTATCGTCCTTGCGGGCGCGGAGGTTGTTTCACGACTCGGCGTCCCCCGCATAAGTAGGATCGAGCACCGAACTGAGGCGGAGCGAGCTCATGCCATGGCCGTGGGGCGTTCCACGGAGCCAGGCAAAATGCTGATGATTGGAAACTCTTTGTTGCTTGCAGGCGTCGATCTTCCGGCCTTACGTGACTCCCTGGCGCCCGATCTTCATTTGTTTCGGTGGATGATCGAACAGACGCAATACCTTGATTGGTACTACGGCCTGAGGAGGTTGTATTCCGAGGGCATGCGAGCTGACTTTGTGGTGTTGCTGCTCAATGTCACTCAGACCGATAGCTTTCAGATTAGGGGCGAATACTTCGGTTATCGAATGATGCAAACCCGTGATGTACTGGATGTTGCACGTGACGCGCGCTTAACTCCCACTGCTACCTTCTCTCTGCTGCTGGGCAACTTGAGTGCCTACTATGGCTTTCGTTTCGACACCAGGAAGATCGCGCTTGCCGAACTGGTCCCCGGTATCAGCTCTCTGCGTGGTTCCCTGGTGCCCTTTGGACATGCCACTCTAGATCACGATTTCGCAGTCGATTTTGCGGCGCAACGCCTGCGCCGCTTTGCGGATCTAGTTCAACAGCATGGTGGACATTTCATCTTCGTTGTGCCTGCCTCACTAGATCCAATCGACGAAGCGTATTTGAAGGAAGCGGGTGCTCGATCCGGCGTTCCGATCCTCGTTCCTCTAACGACCTCATCTGTTTCCGGCAAGGATTTTACAGATGGCTTTCATCTCAACCCTGCGGGCGCAGCGCGATTCACCACGGCGTTGGCGCCCATGCTCCGGGAGTCTGCCCACATTCAAAGATAAGGACACGTGCTCTTGCTACGCTCCTTGCTCTGCAAAATGTTCCGCTGTTTCCTGTTGCGTGTTTCCCTCGAATGGGTCTGACCAAATTCAGGCCGGCTTGAAAACGACAGGGTATATTGGCATTTACGCCGCCGCTTCAGGAACATCCCAGCATGAAGCTGATCCGATCTTGACTTGCAGCGAGGAAGCCCGAACTCATAGTCTTAGCGGGTTTACAATGCGCGTTAAGGTCCTTCAAGCGACAGTAGTCCCAATCATCAGTCATTCATGGGCCATGATCGTGGTGAATCGGCCGCCACAAGATCCATTCGCCGATCTTCCGATCCACCCGGTAATTGTGCTCCAGGTAATCTACAAAGGGAAAAATGTAGCTTGGATCCGAGGCCGGCACGTCGGGCTGCCACACGAATCGCGGAAAGACGCAGCCAATCGTGCCGGTATGCCCGTACAGGGTTCCGAAATTCGGTTCGTTAGGAGCTATCACAACCTCCGGAGGATGATCTGCGATCCTGCGCAGATCCTCCTCCTGGATTGCTGCCGGCGGACGAAGTTGGTAAAAGATGGTGCTATAAGCTGCCGATCTTCGGCCAGTCGCGAAGCTCATCCCGCCCCCAAAAGGGATTTCGAGAATGGTGTCGGATTGATTTGTGTTCTTGAGAATGTAATCGAGGATGGGGCGTTCGATTGCGCTGTTGGTTAGTAGAATGCTCCCGGCGGGAGTTTGTAGCACGCCGAACGAGGCATTCGACAACATCGACGAGTATCCGCCGACCATGCGGATGACACAGTAGCCGATCAGCAGCGCGGCGCAGAAAGTCATCGCCGCGCCATTGAAGACAAATCCACCATCTTCGTTATCGCGGCGGCGGGTCAGCACTGCGTATAAAAGATACGGTCCTACTAGCAGCAGAAACGGGTAACTTGCTGCGGGAACTTCCAGAAGGTCTAGGACCAGCAATGATCCAAAAAGGGTTCGCAAGCTCATTGCGGCGGGAATCGCGACCAGCAAAAGATCCTTAAATCGTGCGCTCGTTAGGACAAACGAATTCCTGATTCCCGAAACGACGATAGCAATCAGATAGACGTAGCATGAAACCAGCACCGGCCTCAAAACGGACCTTGTCGAAAGCAGTTCTGTCACATCGGCCTGCCAGCGCTGGCCAAAGCTCCGATGCCCGAAGAGCAGATCCGAAATCAGCCGCCATTGAAAAGCAACCGCTCCTGCCATGGCCAGCCCGGCAGTCACACAAATCAACCAACGCCGGCGACCCAATCGGGCACGCCATGATGGCACAAAAAGCGAAGCGACTGCCAGCAGCAGCCAAGCTTCTCCCAGTTCCACCACAATGCCGGTGAGTCCGAAACCAGTCGGCCACCAGGGGCAGGCTATATTTGCCAGGCCGAAGCCTTGGATGCACGCGAGGAACTTGTTCCAGCCCGCGACATTCGCCCAGCCGGCGTAGACGATCGCCGGGACTGCGAGGCACAGAGACAAGCGGAGAGCGTACGTCCGGAACCAGTCCCATGTCGTGCGCTGCCGGAAGTGGAAGCGCCGATCAAACACGAACAGGATTCCAAGTTCGGCGATCATGGCGACCGCGGTCTCGTGTTTGCTCAGGCAAGCGATCCAAGCGCCAAGAGCAAGCCAAGCGGTACGGGGTCGGGCATCGTCGATGTAAGCGAGAATGGCCCATGTTGTGAGCAACACGCCTACTGCTCCCACGTGAACCGCGGGAGCGTAGGCGATCAGGGAGAATAGACTGAAATATGTCCGCGCGGTGATCCCGACAGCGATAAGCAAGATGGCGATCATCTCCGCAAGAGGCGACGGAACCAGCCGGCGTGCAATTCTATAGACCAGAAAGATAACTAGCAGCGATACGATATCGATGACGACTTGCGCCACGGTAAACCTCGTTCCCAGCCAGTGCATCGGCCAAGCAAAAACGTCGGCGCTCAGCGGCCCGTACGGCCAGTAGTAGTCACGATAGGGTAATTCTCCGCGCGCATAACGGGCATACTCGTTCAGCCACCAAGCGGGATCCAGCCATATGAGTGAATCGAGCTTGCCCCATTTCCACCAGATCCCCAGGGCGGCGAAGACCCAAAGGAAAACCGCTACGCCACGCTCTCCGTTCAGTAGACGTCTTCTCAGTTCGGTCACAGTCTTACAGTGTAACTTCTTTCTACATTCTGGCGAGCTTTATGAGATCGCCATACCCTGCTCATGGTAAATTGGAGTGGCCGCCTATCAGCCTCGAGCTAGCTATGTGCAGATTCAACAAGCTCGCACAGTAGCTCGCCATCCGCAACCGCCATCGTCGCTGGATCGCCACCACTCACGGCTGACTCCTCTCGCTGCTCGGCCCATTGCGTGCACCGCAACGGGTGGCATAGGGCTGGCTATCTACGGAATCGAACACTTCGTCTGTTCATCTCCATGACTGAGTGCTGCGTTATTTTGGAGGCAAAGCTTATCTCTCAGTTATTTCCCTGGTTCGTCTGCCAGCATATGGCTGATGTCGCACTCAAAGATTTCGAGGCCTCCGTCATCGGTTTGGGTGTTCGCACACCCTCCTCTTGGTATTGGCCCCGACCAATTTGCCTCCAAGACGTGCGGCGAGTTTACCAAATTGGTCTGCTCGCCGACTTGGCTCGGTACCCGCAACTCCTCAACCTCGGTTGAAACTGCATGGTATATTGGCATTTATGCCGCCCCTTCAGGAACATTCCAGCATCAAGCTGATCCGAGCTTGGCTTGGAGCGAGGAAGCCCGAACTCATTGTCTTGGCGGGTTACCTAGTCACTCGAGTGGCGTATTACTACGCTGGAATCCGGTTTCAGGCCTTCCCCATCCGCGAATACTGGCAGTTCATCGATGTCCGCCTGATGCGCTTTGATTTGTTGCGCAGTCTGTGGTATTTGCACATGCAGCCGCCTGGCTTCAATTTGATCATTGGCCTGATCGTCAAGCTATTTCCCAGAGAATACCCGGTGGTGTGTCAACTTCTTTATCTCGGCGCCGGAATCGGAATTACTCTCGGGTTGATGAACCTAATGAGGCGGTTCAGAATTCCCGATTCGCTCCGCGTCATTCTTGTGTTGCTCTTTATTTGTAATCCTGGCGTTGTGTTTTACGAGAACTTCGTAATCTATGAATACCTCGTTTTGTTTCTGCTCGTTGTCGCCGCCATACTCCTGTTTCGATTCATCGAGACCCCCACTCTGGGGAGGAGCGCTGCATTTTTTGGCTCCTTGCTGGCGCTTGTTATGCTCCGCAATCAATTTCATCTCATATGGCTTTGTGCGATAACCCTAGGCCTTCTGTGGTTAGCTCCCCGTCTGCGGAGACAAACTTTGATAGGAGCAGCCCCGTGCTTGGCCATTGTGCTCGCACTCTACGTCAAGAACTGGATCCTTTTCGGGCAGTTTACCAGTAGCACTTGGATCGGGATGACGACTGCCGTTGTCACCAGCTATCACCTGCGGCCTGACGAAGCCGATGCGCTGGTTGCCAGCGGCGCTGTCTCCCGATTGGTGCGCATTCCGCCATTCGCTCCTATGAAGGCATATGAAGGACTGATCGAAATGCCAGGCCGCGTAGGAATTGAGGTTCTCGACAACGCCGAGACGTCAGACGGTCATCCGAACTACAACGCACTCGCGTACCTCCGGCTGCATCAGTTGTACCTGCATCAGTCCTGGGAGGTTCTGCGACGTTATCCAATCACGTACGCGCGGTCATTTGCGATCGCTTGGTACGCCTATTTCTTGCCCGACAGCGACCTGCACTCGTTCGACAGTATGCGTAATCAAGTTCAGTCATTCGACCGCTGGTACAGCATGGCCGTCTTTGGCCAGTTTCGTCACGCCTCGAGCAGGAAAGACTTGCGTGCAATGCGGGATGCTGGACAGAGGTTTTCTTTGGTGCTCTACACCGGCACATTCCTTATAGGGTTGCTCCCCTTGTTGTTCGTTTGGGGAACGCGGCGACTCATCGCAAGAAAATGGCGAACGAAAAGACCGGGTGCCCAAGAGTTAACGCTCGGCTTTATGCTCTTTAACATCTTGTTTGTCACGTTGCTATCGAACACGCTGTCCACCTTTGAGAATAATCGGTACCGATTCCCACTGGAAGGGTATTACATCTGTTTGGCTGGGGCGCTGGCAACTGGAATCGTTCAACGTTGGCGGAAATCTTCAGGTCTCGCACCTGGCTGGTCAGGCTCGGCGCCAAACCCCACTCAATCACCATCCCCTCTGCTCGAGAATCCGTCGAACAAGTTGAGGGCTTCTGCTCGCACATAAGTTCTTAGATCGCGGAGATAGCCTGTGCCGGAGCAGGGCAAGGTTGCCAGCAAGGGTTTGTCTCGCCGGGTAGTGCCCAAGACCAGTGCTCATGCCAGGCGATTAGTCTCCGACTGGCTGACCGTCGAAACTGCGCAGACTCATTGCCGGAAGTTATCAAAGGACAAGAAAGTATTTGCCTCACGCGTGGGTCAAGTAAGGTTGCCAAATCAAATGTGGTTAGGGGCGAGTTACTGGACAGAGGACGATTTCGCGTCTGCAAGCCGCCGTCTCCGTTAATTTTTAGAAGTCGGTTTTTTCGCGGGGCGGGATGGCGGCGCGCAACGCGTTTAGAACTGCGGCTAGATCGATGAACTCTTGAGCTACCGCTCCGTTTACCGGCGGTAAGAAACCTGCGGCCGCGGCGATCATGCCGACCATGCTCAGCGCCATACCGCCGACGGCGCTTTGCAGGGCGATCCGCCGCATGTGACGGCTGATGTGCATCAGCTCGTCGATTTTGGTTAGCGACGGCTCCAGCAGCACGGCATCGGCGGCCTCGGCGGTGATATCGTTCTCGTGTCCGAACGCGACTCCGGCGGTGGCGGCCAGCATGGCCGGGGCGTCGTTGATGCCGTCGCCAACATACAGGGTCTTTCCCAGGAGCGTTTCTTGTTTGACGATGGTCACTTTCTCCTCGGGAGTTTTACCGGCATGTACCTCATGAATGCCGACCGCTTCGGCCAGATAGCGGACTTCGGCCTCGCGGTCGCCCGACAGGAGAATTACCCTTTGGGCGCTGTGCTTGGGTCCCAAATGGGATACGAAGGCTGAGCTTTCGTGGCGCGGCTCGTCGCGGAAGCGCAGCATCGCGGCAAATGCGCCGTCGAGAAACAGCAGGCACTCCAGCCCGGAAGTTGCGGGCGGGAGGTTCGGGGGCAAGGCTTGCAGCTTTGTCCGGCCGGTGATTTGAACCGAGCGATCGCCGGCTAGGCCACGCAACCCTTCGCCTGGTTTCTCGCTCACCGTTCGTACCGATTCCAGGATGAGATGCCTGGCTTGCGCCGCGCCTAGGATCGCTCCCGCCAAGGGATGTTTAGAGTATTGCTCGACGCTGGCGGCCATCCGCAGCGCATCATCCGCCAGAATGCCTGGCGCGGGAAGGATTTCGGTGAGCGCTGGTTTCCCGTAGGTCAGTGTTCCGGTCTTATCGAAGATCAATGTGCGGCATTTATCGATCTGTTCCAGCACGCCTGGGTTCTTGATGATGATGCCGGTCTGGGCGGACACCGAAATGGCTCCGATGATGGCGATCGGGATGGCGATCAGCAAAGGGCAGGGCGTGGCGATGACCATGACCGCCAGAAAACGGTGCGGATCGCCACCTAGAATCCAACCCAAAACCGCGATCGAGACGGCGAGCGGGGTGTACCATGCGCCGAGGCGGTCGGCGATGCGGCGCAGGTGAGGGCGGTCCTGTTCGGAGGCCTGCATCACCTGCATGATCTTGGCGTAGCGGGAATCCACCGGCAGCTTGGCAACGACGATGGTCAGCGCGCTCTCGCCGTTGATGGAACCCGAGAGCACTTGAGCGCCGGGCGTCTTGGACATGAGGAACGGCTCGCCGGTTAGATACGATTCGTCCATCGACCCGTGGCCTTCGAGCACCGTTCCGTCCACTGGACAGATCTCGTGAGGAAGGACGATCAGACGATCGTCAATGGCGATCTCGTCGAGTTCGACGTCGACAAAAGTGGAGTTCAGGCTGCGATGAGCGATACGGGGCATTCGTTTGGCCAGGGCATTCAGCACTGCGGAAGCGCGGCGCGTAGCGTACTGCTCGAGAGCCGTCCCGCCAGAGAGCATCAGCACCACGATGGCGCCAACCAGGTATTCGCCCATCAGGACGGCGGTGACGATGGAAGCGCCGGCCAACAGATCCGATCCGAAGTCGGCGGTGATGAGTCGCTTGAAAAGGTCGATGATCAGCGGGAGGCCCCCAGCGAACAGTGCAGCGATCAAAGGGAGGTTGGAAGTAAGCGGCGAGGCGTTTGCCCCGTAGCGCAATGCAAGATGGAGCGCAATGCAAAGCGCTGATAAAGCTGCGATGTACGTTTCGCGTTGGATCCGGTGAGAGGAAGGCTTCTCTGGTGTGGTGAGCATCTTCAGCCTCCTCAGCGATGGGATTAGCAGGTCGCCGAAAATGCCTCACGCACAAGCTAAAGCCTGTGCCAGCTTGGTCATCCTGCTTAGAGGAGATCCGTCCTGCAAGTGCGGGTCCAAGCGCTGGGCGACTCGAAACAAGGTGCTTAGGAGAGCTGTTCATGGGGGATTTCACCCATGGTTGAGATTTGCCCCATAACGCGCTATGGCGCTTTGCCTACAAATCGTTGATTCTGCGAGTGAATTGGAAGCGGATGTTTGGTTAGTCGCCTGCAAACGCCACTTGCGATGGGAAGGAGCGCTCACATGAGCCGCAAAACGTCTATAACACTAATCCGTTCTATTCTAGCTATCATCGTGCTGGCGGGTGCTATCGGTTTGCAGAGCGAGGATTCTTACTCGTTCAGCAAGCGGGAGAAAGCGTACTACGCCGGTGCGAACGTAATTAATTTCGTGCGCCCTGGGCTGGTTTTTAAGGTGACCAGCGCCCAGATTGCGCAAGATGGAACAATCACAGCCCGGGTTCTGGTGACCGACCCGAAGGGAGTTCCGCTCGATAAGGATGGGATCAATAGCGCCGGGACAGTTTCGCTGAGCCTGTGTGCAGCAACCATCCCGAAGGGACAAAGGCAATACACCTCCTATACGGTCCGCACGCAGACCAGTCCGATCACCAAGGTCTCGGCCATCCAGGCCAGCGCCGATTCCGGTGGAGTATTCACCAAGAACTCCGACGGTGACTACACGTATACTTTCAAGACCAAAGCGCCCAGCGCGTTCGATGCAGCGGCTACTCATACTATCGCGGTGTACGGGTCGCGCAATTTGACCGAATTCAATCTGGGAACGAACTACGCGTCCACCACTTTCAACTTTGTGCCGAATGGCGGCCAAGTGGCGGTGGTCCGGGATGTGATCCGGACGCAGAGCTGCGAAAAATGCCACGATCAATTATCGTTCCACGGAGGATCGCGCCGCGGCATCGAGCTGTGCGTGATGTGCCACACCCCTCAGACTACGGACCCGGATACGGGCAACACCGTGGATTTCAAGGTGTTCATCCACAAGATCCACATGGGTTCCAGTCTTCCCAGCGTGCAGGCGGGTACGCCGTATCAGATCATCGGCTTCAATCAAGGAGTCAGCGACTGGTCTAAGGTAGTGTTTCCGTCCGATGCACGGCGCTGCGAAGCCTGTCACGAGCAGAATACCGGTGCGGCTCAGGCGAATGCCTATCTGACGCCGAATCGTGCGTCCTGCGGCGCCTGCCACGACAACGTGAATTTTGCCACCGGGCTGAATCACGTGAATCTGCCCCAGTTGGATGACAGCCAATGCGCCAACTGCCACATCCCGCAAGGCGAGCTGGAATTCGACGCGTCTATCAAGGGTGCGCACACCATTCCGTCGCAATCGCTCACTTTGCCCGGCCTCAACATCAACATCCTGAAAGTGGACAATGGAACGGCGGGAAACACGCCGGCGATTACGTTCACGTTGAAGGACGATGCGGGCAACCCGATCCTGGCTTCCGACCTCAGCAAGTCGCCCAACCGTTTAGCGGTGGTGATGGCTGGCCCGACCACGGACTACGGTTATACAAGCTTTGGCTCAGACGTAACCACTACCGGTTATGTATCGGAAGATGCCACCAAGGCCACCTGCGGCGCAGACGGGACTTGCCTGTATCAGTTCCTGCATGCGGTTCCGGCCGGCGCCAAGGGCACCTTCACCATTGGCATGGAAGGCCGCCGGGGCGCTACCCTACTGGCAGGGACAACGATACAGCAAACCACGCAATATGGGGCCATTAACAAGTTGATCAACTTCTCGGTAGACGGCTCCCAGGTCGTGGCCCGGCGCAAGATAGTGGACACTGCGAAGTGCAACGCCTGCCACACGTTCCTGTCGACGCATGGCGGGAATCGGAATCAAGTGGAGATGTGCGTACTATGCCACAATCCATCCACAACCGACGCAGCGAATCGCGCGCGATCCACGGACCCTGCGCTCAAGAACTCACCGGCTCAGGGCGTCAACTTCTCGATGTTCATCCACAAGCTCCACGATGGGGCATACCTGGCCTCGATCGGCCAGCCGTTGAACGTCAGCGGCAACACCTTCAACAACGTCGTCTTCCCGGCGTTTAGTCCGTCAGGATCGATTGGCAACGTTCAGAGTTGCGACATGTGTCACGTCAATGGGTCTCAAAACAATCTGCCTATCGGCCTCAACGATGTGCAGACTCCGAACTCGTTGCTGACTACGACTCCAGCAGTAACGGCAGCCTGCACGGCCTGCCACGCGACCAAGCCCGAACTCTCGCACGCCGTGGCCAACACCACGCAATTCGGCGAGAGCTGCACGGCTTGTCATGGACCGAACGGTGATTTCACGCCAGACAAGGTCCATGCTCAATAGCTCCTCCATCGCGCTCGGGGCGCGGCGGGTTCGGCAAAATGCCGGAAGCAAGCTACACCGCCGCGCATCCTGGTGCGCCATGGTATTCCTAGCGGGCGTCGTGCTGGTGGCCTCCGGCCGCACGATGTTCGCGCAGACTGGCGGGTCTCCGGCCTATGTAGGCTCGGAGACCTGCAAGACCTGCCACGAGGAAATCTTCAACAACCTTCAGAAGACTCCGCATTTTGCCATTGAAACGGGCGCTCGGCGCGGTTGGGCGCAGAAGAGCTGCGAATCCTGCCACGGTTCGGGCGCGAAGCACGCCGAATCGGCATCGGCGGACGATATCAGGAATCCCAACAAGCTGGACGCCGGCGAAGTGGATAAAACTTGCCTTACCTGCCATCTCAATCAGAATACGAAGGGTGGGCGGATCGCGACCGGGCATGCCAAGGACGAAGTGGCATGCACCACTTGCCATTCGGTGCACGGGGCGAATGGGGCGAAGTTAGTACTCCGGAAGAAGAACGAAATTACCGCCAAGTGCGGTTCCTGCCATGTTTCCGAGTTAGCCGCCTTTAACCGGCCTTACAAGCATCGGGTTCCGGAAGGGGCCATGTCCTGCATCGACTGCCATAATCCCCACGCCAGCTTCCGCGCGGACAGCATGCAAGCCTCCTTCGGCAACGAGCCTGGCTGCCTGCAGTGCCACAGCGATAAGCGCGGGCCGTTTGTTTTTGAACATCCGGTAGTGAAGCTGGAGGGTTGCGACGCTTGTCATGAACCGCACGGATCCGCAAACCCCAGAATGCTCATCCGTCATGAAGTGCGGAATTTGTGCCTGGAGTGTCACTCGAATCTGCCGATTCCGGGTGCGAACAACGCGAAGCTGGGCGGCGTGCCGCCGGCGTTTCACGATCTGCGCAGCACCCGGTTTCAAAACTGCACGATTTGCCATTCGAAAATTCACGGATCGTACGTGGATCGGACGTTATTGCGATGAAGCTACTCGCAGCATTGCTTTTCCTTGTTCCGTTGTGCGCTCAAGAGCCGCCCAAGCCGGCCACGGATGCGGCTCCACCCGCTCGGGATGCGCCGAAGGCCGCGCAGGAACCGGCCAAGCCCGCTGAGCAGGCAGCCGCTCCACCGGCCGCGCCCGCCGGAGAGGGCTGGCTAACGGGAAGCATCGAGCTGGGCTATCGCTGGATTCCGAATATCGATGGGAATCGCAATGTCTATCGCAGCGTGGTGAATCTCGGCGAAGGGCCCAGGTTGCTGGATGCCGACTTCACACTGATAGATCCGAACAAGCGCCTTTTCGACCGCGCCGATGTTCACGCTACGTCCTGGGGCGGCGATCCATATAATACGTTGCGCGTGGATATACAGCGGGGCGGCGCGTACCGGCTGACCGCCGATTATCGGAACATCGCTTATTTCAACTTCCTGCCGTCGTTCGCCGATCCCACTGTGAGCTTGGGCAAGCTGTTGGATCAGAATTCGTTCGATACGGCGATTCGAACCACCAACGTCCAGTTGGATTTGCTGCCGAAGAAATGGATCACTCCGTACTTGGGTTTTGGAAGGAACACGCAGTTCGGGCGCGGGATCACCGTGTTTCATACCGACCGCAATGAATACCCCGTGGCCAGCCTGTTTTCCGATCAGACCAGCAACTATCGCGGCGGAGTGCGCATGGAGCTGGGCCGTTATCACTTCAATGTCGAGCAGGGCGGCACCACGTTTAAGGACGATCAGGGCGTATCGGATTCCGTAACCAACCCGGGCAACTTCACCGGCCAGAAGCTGCCGCTGAACAGCCTGGACGAACTGTATCGGGTTCGCGGCGATTCGGTGTATACGAAAGTGCTGGCGGCTGCCAATCCCTACTCCTGGCTGAGCGTCACTGGGGATTATGTGTATTCGCGGCCGCGCACCGACATCCACTACACAGAAGCTTCGTCCGGCACATTTATCCTGAACCGCACACAGCAGTTCTACAGCTTGGGGCAGGACATACTGACCGGCGATGCCAGCCAGCCACACAGCTCGGGCAGCGTGACCGTGGAAGTACGGCCCTGGCGTCGTCTGCGGATCGTGCAGTATTGGATGACGGATCGTTACAACAACGCTTCGAACGCGCTGCTGGCGGAGAATCTGTTAGTGGGCGGCGCTCCTCTTACCGATCAGCAGTTGGCAACCGATCGCCTGGTTCTGCATAACAGCCAGGAAGAGATTGACGCTTTCTTTGAACTGACCTCGCGGATCACGCTACGGGGCGGATACCGGTACATGTGGGGCGACACCGAAGTCCGCGCGCCGATTCTGACCGGTCTGAACTTGCAGTCGGCGAATTTGCGGCGGCACGTGGGGATCGCCGGGGTTACTTATCGTATGGGGCAGAAGTTCCGGGTGATTGCGGATGCCGAAGGTTCGAATTCCGACCAGACGTTCTTCCGGTCCGCCTTGCAGCAATATCAGAAGGCTCATATTCGCGCCCGGTACGACCTAAGCGCTTCTCTGCGTATTGCAGCGGATTTCAGCCTGCTGAACAACAGCAATCCCGATCCCAGCGTCAAGTTCGATTATTCCAGCAAGGTGGAGTCGGCGTCGGTGTACTGGACGCCCAATGGCGGCAAGTGGGCGAACATGCTGGTGGATTACTCGCGATCGGCAGTGCGATCCAACATATTGTTCCTGACGCCGCAGATACTGCAGGCCACGCCATCGATCTACCGCGAGAACGGGCATTCGTTCACGGCGGTGACCGGGATAAAGTGGTTCAGCTTCGGTGGTTCACTCTTCATTTCCGCCGGCACCCGCCCGACGCGTTACTACCAACCGCTGGCGCGCCTTTCGATTCCTCTGAACAAACACGTGCAGTGGAATACGGAATGGCGCTGGTACTCGATGGCCGAGCAGATTTTCGTGTTTGAGAACTTCCGCAGTAATCAGTTGACTACCGGCTTGCGGTTTTCGCGTTAACTGGAAACACCCACAGGCTAAAGCCTGTGCTACCTATCATCAGCAGCTTGGTAGCACAGGCTTCAGCCTGTGAATCGTTTTTCACGCTGCTAGAAGACCGGTGCCGACTCGTGCTCTGCTACCGGGCTTGAGGTTGACACCCGAACATCTATCTGCGGTGGAACCTGCAGCGTGTGCTTGAGGAGGCAGAGATTGACTGCCTTTAGAACACCGTCACGATGCCGCTCGGTGAGGCCGGGAAGGACGACATCCACGGTCAAGGACACGATCCGTACTGGCTTGTCACCCTTCACGCCTGAGATGTGGATCTCGAGCTCGTCGGCAGGCAGTGCTCTGGCGTTAAGGTATTCGGCGGCGTAATATGCCGCGCAGGCGCCCAAGGCGCTGAGAAAGAGCTCAGGAGGAGTCATCCCGGAATCGGCGCCTTTGTTGTCCACTGGCTGATCGGACAGGACCCGGTGGCCACGGGCGGTCATCTCAAACTTTTTGCCACCCAAATAGCGAACTTTTACGTCCATGACTATGTTTCCCCCAATGGTGCTGTAGCATGCGAATGGCCAGTCCGCGAGACAATAGCTTTATGCGATTGGTCCTGGCCGTCCTTGCCCTGGCTTGCGCGGCCTCGGGGCAGTCGCTATTGGAGCGGTCGAAAATTCCGGGCGTTCTCAAGTACTTCCAACCCTCGCCCAGCGACAAGAAGCTGCAGTGCGAGGTCAGGCCCATCCGGCCGCATTTGAATTTCGCGTTTCGTCTCCAGGCGGGCTACGTGGTTCGCGTGCCCATGAAGCAATATTTCGGCCCGAAACACTACTGGGTTCTGATGACCCGGGTGACGCCGGAAGGCGGCGAACCGGTCTATCTGGCGAATGGAATCCGCCTGCCAAACATCCCGAAAACCAACGTGAACCTGGATCTGGGCGGCACATACCTGCTGGGCGAAGGGCGCTACAAAGTGGATTGGCTGATGGCCGACGAAACTAACCATTATTGCCGCAAGAGCTGGAATGTGGAGGCCAAGCTCGATGCAAGCGAGCGCAGCATGAAGCTGGGCATGGCGCCGGGAACCGTCGGCGAGGTTTCGCTGCGACGCTGGTCCGCGCAGGACACGGGCACCGATGTACATCGCATCGGACGGCTCACCGTGCTGTTGCACGCCGCCCCGATTATCACCCGCATGACCAGGCTTCGCGCGCAGGACCGCGCGATCCTGCTGGGGTCGCTGGTGGCGTTGCTGGAGAGTTTGCCGGCGCGTTCGGTGAGGCTGGTGGTGTTCAATCTGGATCAGCAGAAGGAGCTGTTTCGGCAGGATGTTCTGACGCCCGAAGCGTACGACCCGGTTGCGCAATCCATGAATAGCCTGCAACTGCAATTGGTGGATTACAAGGTGCTGATGAACCGCCGCGGGCACCTGAGTCTACTGGCCGATTTGGTGAACCAGGAGCTGCACGCCGCCGAGCCCTCGGATGCCGTGATCTTTCTCGGCCCGACGGCGCGCTATTACGACAAGTTTCCCGAGACCGCGGGAGAGGAGCGGACGGGTGCGTCCCCGCGGTTTTTTTATATTCAGTATAAGGCGATTTTCGACCGCGGCCAAGATTTCCCGGATTGCATCGATTACGCTATGAAGAAGGTGAAGGGCAAGACCATCCGGGTTCACACTCCGGACGAGTTCGCGAAAGCGATTCAGCAGATCAATGGGCAGATGTCGGCCGGGAATTGACGCCTTCAGAGGATCAGTTCCGCTTCCAGCGACTCGCGGTCGGCGCCTTGTTTCAAGCGGAAGCCTTGCCGTTCGAAGACCTTCTGCATTGGGCGGTTCTCGAATAAAACGGTGGCGGTGATGCGCTCCAGTTTCTCGTCGCGGGCGAAGTCGACCAACTGACGCACGATGGCCGAGCCGATCCCTCGTTTCTGGAAGCGGTCGCTGACGATCACGGCCAATTCGGCTTCGTCAGCCGTATGCGATTTCACCAGCCGCCCGACGGACACGATCTGGCGTTCACCGGACGCCGGGTCGTGACGCTCGGCCACGAACGCCATCTGGCGGTCGTAATCGATGAAACACATGCGCGTGAGGCGCTCGTGTTCGGTGCGCTGTTCCAGCTTCATCCAGTGGAAGTAGCGCATGTAGACGCTGCGCTCGGAAAGCGTGTGATGGAAATTCACCAGCAGCGGTTCGTCTTCCGGGCGAATGGGGCGAATGGCGATTTCGGCGTGGTCGATGACAACCTTCTTTTCGTAGCGGGTGGGGTACGGCCGTATGGCCAGGCGCGGCAAATCGGATTTCTCTGTGTCCTTGCCATAAACAACGATCCGCGCGTCCAGGGCGAGCAGACGCTCGGGCGAGGCCAGCAGTGGATTGATGTCGATCTCCTTGATCCAGCGTTGCTCGGTCACCAGACGGCTGAACTTGACCAGCAGCTCCTGCAAGGCGAGAAGGTTCACCGGCTTTCTGCCTCGCACACCCTTGAGCGCGGTGAATATCTTCGTCTGTTCGAGAAAGCGGCGGGCGAGTGTGGTGTTTAGCGGAGGCAGCGACAGGGCGCGATCCTGGAACACTTCCACCAATTGGCCGCCGGCGCCGAAAAGCAACACGGGGCCGAACTGCGAGTCGATGGCGCTGCCGAGAATCAGCTCATAGCCTTCGGCGGAGACCATGGGCTGGACGCTGACGCCGGCGAAGTGCCCGGCGCCGGCCTTCTCCGTCACGGATTCTTCGATGGACCGGAACGCTTCGCGGACGGCAGCCTCGTTCGGCACATTCAGCTTGACTCCGCCGACGTCGGTCTTGTGCGTGATGGTGGGCGAGTTCAGTTTCAGGACTACCGGGAATCCGATGGCGCGCGCGGCTGCGACCGCTTCGTCTTCGTTTGCTGCGAGTCTTGTTTCCACCGTCGGAATACCGTATGCCGCCAGCACCTGTTTCGATTCGAACTCGGTCAGAATGGGCCGGCCCACCGCGCGCGCGGCATCGATAATCTGGGCGGCCGCCGCGGGGTCGATGGTGTCTGAATCCGTGACCACGGGAGTCTCATAGAGGCCGCGCAGGTTGTAGCTGAACTTCCACATGTAGTGAAAGGCGCGGACCGCGGTGTCGGGGAAGGGAAACGTTGGAATGCCAGCGTGGTTCAGGATCGCTTCACCCTGGGCCGCTTCGTTGCCTCCCATCCAGCTCGCGAGAATCGGCTTGTGGTCCAACTTGGCGAAGCGGGTCAGTTTTTCCGCGATGAGCCCGGGGTTGGTCATACCTTGCGGCGTCATGATCACCAGCAGGCCGTCCACGTTGGGATCTTTGGCAACGATCTCCACTGCCTTTTCGTAACGCTCCGGGCCGGCGTCGCCGATGATATCGATGGGATTGTTATGGCTCCAGTGCGGCGGAAGCACTTTGTTGAGCGCGTCGGTGGTGGCTGCGGAAAGTTCGGCAAGCTCGCCACCCAAGGTGAGCAGCGCGTCGGTGGCGATTACGCCTGGACCGCCGGCGTTAGTCACGATGGCCAGCTTGGGCCCCGTGGGGCGCGGTTGATTGGCCAGCACCTCGGTCATATAAAAAATGTCGGCGATGCTGTTCACGCGCAGCACACCCACGCGCCGGAATGCGGCTTCGAGAACCTCGTCGCTGCCGGCCATCGAGCCAGTGTGCGAGGCGGCGGCTTTGGCGGCCTGCTCGGTTCGTCCGGCCTTGATGACGATGATCGGCTTGTTCAACGCAACTTCGCGCGCGGCAGACAGGAAGGAGCGCGCATCGCCAATCGATTCCATGTAGATGACGATGCTGCGTGTCGCGGGATCGTCGCCCAGATAGTCGATCAGGCCACCCCAGCCCACGTCCAGCATGGATCCGGCGGAGATGAACGCGCTGAAACCGATTTGCTCGCGCAGACTCCAATCCAGGATCGCGGTACACATGGCGCCGCTTTGGCTTACGAAAGCGACGTTGCCTGGCCGCGCGATGGTGTGTGCGAACGTGGCATTGAGGCCGCTGACCGGACACATCACACCCAGACAGTTTGGCCCGATGACCCGCATTTTGGCCGGGCGCGCAGCGGAGAGAATCTGCCGCTCCAGCTCCAGTCCGCGTTGGCCGGATTCACGAAAGCCAGCGGAGATCACCACTGCACCTTTGACCCCGGCTTGCGCGCATTCCTCGATGACACCCGGCACGGTTTCCGCCGGGGTCATGATCACGGCCAGCTCGGGCACTTCCGGCAGGCTCTTCACGTCGGGATAAGCCTTGATACCCAGCACGCTGCTCTTTTTCTGATTCACCGGGTACACGGTGCCGCCAAACGGGCTGCTGATCAGATTCCAGAGGACGGATCGGCCGACGTGGCCGGCGCGATCAGTCGCGCCAATGGCGGCTACCGACCGTGGCTTGAAAAACACATCCAGGTCGCGGTGGGTAGTGTCTTTGTTTTGTTGGGTTCCTAGGGTGAGGTCGGCGAGGGTAGCCATTTGCACTAGGTTAGAGCAGGCGAGTTGCCAAAAGGGAGCAGGAAGAATCCGCCCCAAACATCGGGGCGATTGCAGGAAACAGAAACTCGGTGCGTCATCAGCCTGTGGGGCAGGTTGCCAACCTGGGCGCGATTGTGAATCGCGCCTCGCCAGGCGGGTTACCAACCCGCTGCAGGTTATCAACCTGCCCCACAGTCCGGCTGATCAATAGGTTAGGGGGCAAGTTTCTGGTGCAGGAGGCGCGCTGCTGGCTGCAATCCTACACGCTGACTACCGGGCACGGGGACTGGCGGATGATGCTGTACGCGTTCGTACGAAGGCGGCCCAGCATCCCTTCCTCGATGCTGCGGCCGATCACCAAGAGGTCGGCCTTTTCATGGGTGGCGAACCCGCATACGGCTTCTGGGACCTCTTCCGAGAGGATGTGTACGCTGGCCGCTGAGCCTACGCAGTCCTGGATGCCCTCTACACGCTCGGCTGCATCCAGGATGAGTCTCTCCTTGGTAACCGGATCGCCATAACGGGCCGCCGGCACAGCATGGGCTAGCTTCAGACTGGCGCCGAATTCGGCGGCGAACTTGTTCGCCCAGCGGAGAGTCCGGCAGCTTTGCTTGCCCAGGTCGATGGCGCACACGATGTTGCGGAAGGCGATGTCTTCCAGCCGGGGCATCTGTTCCATATGCACGCCGGTCCACACTGGACACAATGCATCATGTAGGACCTTGGCGGCCACGGATCCAAGAATGAATCGGCGAAAGCGTCCGTAACCGTGGGTCGGGAGCATGATCAGATCGAAATTTTGGGACTGCGCGTACTCGGTTATCTTGTGCGCCGGCTCCCCGTGCAGCAATACGCGATCTACGTTGAAGTGCTTCAACTCGTCAGTCAAGTAGCCCTGAAGTTGCTCTTCGGTCAGGTTGGTGGCATCAAACGGAATGTCGTTGTAGGTTAACGGCTCCAACACGTATAGGAGGGTCAGCTCAGACTGGAAGTGGCCCACAAACGTCTCGACCATTCTGGCGGCATCGGTGCACCGCTCGGAAAAATCGACCGGAAACAGGATTCTCTTGGGCGGAAACATGACGTTCCTCCTCGCTGCTTATTCCTTGACGAAAGCCACTACCGTCATCACAATCATGACGATTCCAAGCGCCACCGCCGACGTTCCGAAGATGCGCCCGAAATTGTTCAGCCAGCGTGGTGGCGGCGCGACGCGCAGTGTCTCCAGTTTGCCGCTCTCCAGCAGCCGCTTGTATTCCTCGGGATGCTTCTCTTTCAGTTCCTCCTCGGTCTGGCGACCGGTGAAGATCACCAGATCCATCGGGAAATTGTCGGGCCGCAGGTGCGTGTTGAAGAAATGGATGGTGAAGATGAAGCCCACCGCCAGCAACGCTTCCTCCCCGTGGATCAGCAGAGCGATGTTCAGCCAGGAACCGGGAATGATTCTGGCGAAGAACGGCGCAAACCACATGGCGTAGCCGGAAAGCCCGATGATTCCCATGCCCCAGAACACGGCCCAATAATCCACTTTGTCCCAGTAGGCGTAACGGTCGAATTTGGGCTTGGGGCCGAGGAACAAGAACCACTTGATCTGCTGTATGAAATCCTTAATGTCTTTGAGGTTGGGAACCATGGAACTGTTGCCCCACAACAAGTGGTATTGGCGCCGCGCCACGATCCGATAGACCAGATTCGCAACGTGAATCATGAACGCCACTGTTAATGTGACGGCGTTGAGCAGGTGGAAGAACAGAATGGTTCCGAATCCGCCTACGGCCTTAGCGAAGACGGTGGCCCAGTGGGTACTGCTGAAGCGCAGCGGCAGGCCGGTCATGGCCAAGCCGAGAAAAGTGAGAGCCAGAATGCCGTGCAGGTAGCGCTGTGGAAGGGAGAAGCGCGAGTAGTAACGAGGTCCCGATTCCGGTACCACCTGAACGCGAAACTCGCTGGCCTCACTCACCGGCCCGTCGATGGTCTGTAAGAATTCGTTTTTCATAATGACTCTTCTCTCCTACTTGGCCACCGCCACCAACCCATTGGTCCGGCGGTCGTGAATGGAACGAATCAGCCACAGCAACGCGTGCAAGGCGAAGAAACCGAGCACCCCGGCCAATAGCAAGTTCATGAAGATTCCCGAGGCCCACAGGGCCATGAAGCCTTCCCGCTGGCGCTTGTCGGCGTGCGGACGATAGCTGACGAAGCTCTTGGTGACGCCGGAATGGCACTTGCCGCAAGTGGCTTCCAGATTGGCGGCATTGATCATCGATTTGGGATCGGCCGGCGGCCGTATGTCGTGGAAGCCGTGGCAATCCCAGCAGTGCGCGGTTTCGATATATCCGAGCGCGGACACCTGGGCATGGAACGTGTCGCGATACGTGGTGAGTTTTTCCTGGTGACACTTGCCGCAAGTAGCTGTGGTCTTCATCTGCCAGTCCGCCGTCCGCGTGCTGGCGATCTGGTGCGTAGTGTGGCAATCGACGCAGACCGGCGCGCGCGCTGAACCTGTCGCGGCGCGTTGGCCGTGGATGCCGGCCAGGTAGTCGTTCTTTGGTCCGGCGTGACAGGTACCGCACGTTTCGGCGATGTGAGCGCGATTGGTCCGGCTGGCCGGGTCTTTCTGGCTCAAGATCTTGTGCGATCCATGGCAACTGGAGCAGCTAGCCGCCACTAACAAGCCGTCCTTAGTCAGCGCGAACCCATGGATGGAATCCATGTACTTGGAGTACACCGCCGAGAGTCCGTGCTCGTTGGCCATCTTACCGTCGCCATGACAGTTGCCGCAGGTGCGAGGCAGGTTTGAAGGATAAGTGCTGGACTTAGGATCGCCGGCTCGCAGAATTGCATGCACGTCGCCGTGACATCCCTGGCAAGGCTGCGCACTCGCTTTGGCGTGGACGCTGGTATTGACTCCCGCCACCGTGTCGCTATGGCAGGTGTCGCACTTCACCTTGGCCATACCCTCGGGATGCGGGTAACCCTTGATGGCAGTGTGACAGTCGGTGCAGGACATACTGCCATGCACGCTGGCTTGAAAGCTGGCGCCTTTCTCATCGTGGCAGGAAAGACATTCCTCGCTCTTCGGTGGAGTGGCGGCCAGAACATTGAAGGCGAAGGCGAGCGTAAAGGCCGCCACGGCTCTCCAGTTCATTGGACCTCCTTATTTGTTTGCGCCTGCCGTGCCGGTCTGGGACGGTTTCATCCCGAGTTCAGTCAGGATCTTCGGGTCTTTCTCGCCCACAGCTAAAAGGTCATGACACGTGGCGCAATCGTTTGAAATACTGCGCCCATCGGCGCTGGTATGATTGCCGTCGTGGCACCGGAAACAGCCGGGGAAGTCAGTGTGTCCGAGGTTGTTGGGATAGGTACCCCAAGTGATTTTCATTTCAGGGTATATGTTCCGCTCGTAGATGGACTGCACGGTGCCTATCGCAGTCTTGAGCAGAGCGGAATCCGCAGCAAAGGTCTGCGGGTAATTCGATTGATAGAATTTTTCCAGAGAGCCGGAGATCTCGATCATCGCCGCCGCCCGATCGGGATATTCGCGCTTCAACACCTCTAGCGCCTGTTTCTTGATGAACGGAAGTTTGGGACTGATGCTGCCCTGGGTCATCGCAAGGTCCAACGCGCGTTCGGGGACCTGAAAGATATGCGTGGGGCGATTGTGGCAGTCCATGCAATCCATGTTGCGATGTTCGCCGCGAGCCAGATCTTCCGGTTTTGGCGGCGAATCGGTGGTGTTGTATACGGTGACTTTGCCGTTCGGGTCGGTGTAGGTGACCTGCGGGATCACTTGCCGGCGCTGATCCGTGGCTACGTATTCCATGTGGCCCTTGTCATCGACGTGCGCGCCGTGAATCCCCACTGTGCCGGCGAAGGTTCGTCCGCCGATCTTCATCAAGGCCACGGTGGTTGTCGCCGCATTCTGTTCATCGGCGGCGTACTCGGTGTGTACAAAGAATTTTTCGCCGGCGAAGCGCTGCGGCCAATGGCATTGCTCGCAAGTCTCGCGCGCCGGACGAAGCGCTTGCACCGGCGACGGGATGGGCCGCGGATAGGTGTTGAACAGCACCGCGAAAACCTGTCCGGCGCCGGAGAGCTTCGATTTCACGAAGAACGACGCGCCCGGTCCGATGTGGCATTCCGTGCACGCTACGCGCGCGTGCGGTGAGTTTGAATACGCCGTGTACTCCGGATTCATCACGGTGTGGCACGATTGGCCGCAGAACTTATCGCTGTCCATATAAGTCACGGCGCGATAGGTGAATTGGCTGCCCATCATTAGATTGGCCATGGTGGTAACGCCGACGAAGGTCGCCAGACGCCGCAGTTCGCCGCCATGTGGAAGGATCGGTCCGGTGTCGCCCGCTTTACGCCTCTTGCGGATATGGAGCGCTATCCCCACCGGGATCAGTACCAAGCCGGCTCCGAACACGCCAGGCAGGATCAGGAACAGAAGAATGCCGATGTAGGGGCCGCCCGCATCGCCACGCCAGAATGTGGGGATGGTAAGTAACCATAAGATCCCAGCGGTGGTAACCAGAACCACACCTATGAGGCTAGTGACGTTACTGGCTAAGTAGGCAAGCGGTGAGCGGCGTAGCATCCGCTTACCATAATGGCAATCCCATCGCCAAAATAAAATCTCGGTTTTGGCCGAGGAAGGCCAGTTTTCTAGTGTGAAATGACCCAAGAACGCCTAATGTGGTGGGCAACATGCCCCTAGATCGAGGTGATCGGAGCGTGGGTGCTTTGGCGCAAGAAGGGTGAGGCAACAGAGGCAGGAGGGGGAGCAATGCTCGTTATTTGATCAATTCGAGGCCGTGTTGCCAACTGACATAAACGAAACCAGCCAGTAGCAACAGGCCGTAGCCTATGGCGAAGACGGCGAGGCCTTTGCCGGACTCGCCGGCCGGCACATCGCCCCGATCCAGGTTGGTAGCAGTTCGTCTATTCATCGCAATCACGATCACGGCCGCAGCGAGGGCGACCCAAACAATGGAATAAGTCAACATTGGATGTTCCTTCTGATGCCATCAGAGCAAGTATTTCGAAGACCACAACGGCAGCGGTGCGCTGGAGAATCCAGAATTGGAATCGATGGTGCTGCCAGCGCGAGATGTCTCTCGGCTTGAATGACCGGCATTCGGCCAAGCGTGGCAGGAGCCCTCGGCAAACGCAATTCGGCTGCGATTACGGCCAGTTGGGCGGTGCTTGGTGAATCCTCTTCGAACACGACATGCCGGATTCCGGCGTCCCACACACGCGCTAGGTTTGCGCCTTTGCGGGTGACGAGCACGAATCGCTCGGGATCGGAATGAGGGACCGCCTGGTCCGGGAACCGCGCCTCATCGACCACGATTACCCCATCCAAATCGCGGTCCGGCCGGTCGACGAGATAGACTTTGTGCGAGCCGTCTCGGATTAACAAGTTGCGTAGGGATTGAGCGTATTCGGAATCCCGCATGGCCAACTGGACCGTTTTCATATCAAATCCCCGGCGAACACACTCCGGCGTGTGCAATCCATGCGCCAGTCCTGCAGCGACTTGCAAGTACCGTAATTTGAAGCCCTTAGCTTGACATTATCAGGGACAGATTGGGCCGGTCGTGTAACGCCTTGAGCGAGAACACCCAAATCGGGGTGCGTCGGTTTCCAGCACATCATCAGTTCGATGAGCGGTCATTAACGTGCTGTAATCTTTCACTAAGGCATGTCTACGGAGGTCCGTTTGCGACCTATGGAAAAAAGCCTGGTTTCACATCATCTTGCCGCCAAGTGGCAAAGGCCGGAAGTTTTGGAAGCTATCTTCGATCAGCTTTCGGACGCACTTTTTCTGTATGACAAGAGTCTGCACGTCGTTGGGGTAAACCAAGCCGCCCAACGTCTATTCGGAATGCCCGCCGAGGACATGGTTGGCAGGCATTGCCAGGAGCTTTTTCACTGCACGATTTGCGAGCCGTCTTGCGGCATGCTGCAAGGGCTGAGTGAATCGCATTCGCAGCCCACCGGCACTGTCACCATCCATTTGGACAGCGGACGGGAGCGGATGGTGGTGATCCGCACCATTCAACTTCTCGATGACGCCGGCGGTGTCGACGGCGCTGTCGCCACGGTGAAAGACATCACCGAAGAGGCGGAACCGGCGCGGCGCCAGATCATCGCCGAATCGCAAGCCATGCGCGAGGTGCTGAACTTCGTGCGGCGCGTGGCCATCAGCGAGGCCGCCTCCATCCTGATTGAGGGCGAAAATGGAACCGGCAAGGATTTGATCGCCAAGACGCTGCACTATCAAAGCCTGCGGCAATCGGAGCCGTTCCTGGCAATCAACTGCGCCGCGATCCCCGAGACTCTGCTCGAAAGCGAGCTGTTCGGCTATGAAAAAGGTGCGTTCACAGACGCCCGGGCGCAGAAGCGTGGGCTGTTCGAGCTGGCCTACAAGGGCACGCTGTTCCTGGACGAGATCGGCGAAATTCCGCTCTCCCTGCAAGCCAAACTGCTGCGTGTGCTGGAGGACCAGTGCTTCCGGCGGCTGGGCGGCCTGCGCGACATCAATGTCGATCTCCGCATCATCGCAGCCACCAACAAAAACCTGCGCGAAGCCGTGCGCGAAGGCGCATTCCGCCAGGATCTCTACTACCGTCTGAACGTGATCCAGCTCATTGTGCCGCCACTGCGCGAGCGGCCGCAGGATATTCTGCCGATGGCCCGGTTCTTCATCGATCACTACAACGCGAAGTTCAAGCGGCAGATTGAGGGAGTCACCGCGGATGCCGAGAGCCTGTTGCTGGCGCACGACTGGCCGGGGAACGTGCGCGAGCTACGTAACGCCATCGAGCGCGCCATGATCCTTGAGGACACAGCCTACATACGGCCAACCAGCTTGCCCATCGCCGTCCGTGGCACGGATTTCCACGAGGCGATGATCCACAACGTCGAACACAGTCCATCGACCGGCGAGCCCATGTCGCTGGTGGAGCAAGAGCGCAGGCTGCTGGTCCAAGCGCTGGAGAAGACCGCCGGGAATCAGACCCAGGCAGCCCGCTTGTTGTGCATCACGCGCGATACCCTGCGCTATAAGATGAAGAAGTTCAACCTGCGGTAACATCCGCCCAGTCCTTGATAGAGTAGAGACCGTATGCACGGTCTCATGATGGACTATCCGCTGACGCTCACCCACATTCTGGAGCGGGCGGCGAAGCTTTTCCCCCGCAAAGAAATCGCAAGCAAGATGCCGGA
>DASQGY010000308.1:0-44217 GCA_035632375.1 Bryobacteraceae bacterium
TGGAACCCTCAGGCGTCCCCAGGCGAGAAAACGGTTGGGCAGGTCTCCCGGAAGATTGCTGTACACGTCCGGGCGGATCAGTGGCTTCGGGAAGTTCCCCAAATAGGTATCGAAGGTATTGAGATCCCCTTCGGATCGGCTGCGAGTGTAAGAAAGAATAAGCTGCTGGCCCTCTTTCCACGAGAATCTAGCCGTGATCTCCGCCTGCCGGTATCGCGACCGGCCATCGCCGTTCAGCACGATTTCGTTGGAAACACCCAGGATGTCCGGTTCCAGCACCACCAAACCCACTGAGCGATTGTCCGTATAGACCGCTCGGATTCGGAGCAAGGGTGAAAAGATGTGCTCGACCTGTGCGTTCCAGGTAAGGCCGCGAGGCGCGAACGCTCCGGCGACGGGCTTGCCGGCCACCAGGAAGGAGCGCGGGCCGGTGACACTGCCGATGACGTTGGTGAAGTGAATCGGGTCGCCTAGGATGCTGCCATCGGGCGCGAAATTGGTGATGGTCCTCTCGGGAAAACGGGAAAAGGTGTAGACGCCAAGCGGGACGTGGTCGTAGAACTGGCCATAGCCGGTGCGAAATATGGTCCGCCCGCTGGAGAACGGAGTCCAGGCCAGGCCGGCCCGCGGGGCAATACGCAGATTTTGCGGCAGCCGTTGATGTTCGAACCGCGCGCCATAATCGATAGAGAGCCTGGGGGTCAGTTCCCAGTGATCCTGCCCGTAGACGATCTCCTCCAGGCCGGTCCGGGTGAAGGCGTTCCGGTTGCTGAAGTCCAGCCTTTGAAGCAGCCGGCCGGACATGGCGCGGATTTCGACGGGCTGATAGGTAAACTGCCCGTCATCGCCCGAGCCGGTCAAAGAGGTGCCCACCTTCAGGAGATGGGTCCCCAGGAAATGCGCCGGCGGGGCCGACCAGCTTTCCAGCCACTCGGTTCGTCGTGCCGCCCGATTCTGCCTTCCGAAGTAGTCCCCACGATTCCCCACCGGGGTCAGCACCATGGACGATTCGCCCTGCGCGCCGACAAACACGTTGTAGCGTTGCAGCGAGATGCTGCTGTCTAGAATGCCGCCGAACAGGCTAAAGTGGTGCGCCAGCGTCCCCACGTAGACGTGCTGCGCGAAGCTCGGCGTCACCGGTTGTGGATTGAAAAAATCGGGATTCACGAAATTGGTGTGCTGCGGGCTGACGTGCAGCGTCGCCGTGGCAAGCTGGCGGGGTGAAATGATGTAGTCCACCTGCGTAAACAAATTCACCGATTCCTGCTTCGATTCGTTGAAAGGGAAGGGCAGCGTCCGGCTGGGCTCTTTCTGGAAGAAGTATTGCAGCGCGGTGTTGAAGTAAAGACGATTGCGAATCAAGGGGCCGCTCACTACTCCTCGCGGCGTCTCGTTGCGAATGCCGCGCAGGTGCCAACTGCGTACGCGCACGTCCGGCAACGGATCGTTCAACTCCGCATGCCACTTCTCGCCGCCGCGCCGTGTTTCGATGGCGACAACGCCCGCGGTGAAGCGACCGTACTGCGCAAGGAACGGCGTGTTCAGCACGGTGACCGTCTCGATGCTATCCACTGGAACAGTCTGGCCGAATTTTCCGGTAGCGGGATCGGTGACATCGGTCTGATTCACCACCAGCGCGCTGTGTTGCTCGCTGGTGCCGGCAATCTTTAGCTCGCCGTCCTGCGACCGTACCACGCCGGGAACCAGGGGGAGCGTGTCCGTTACCGTGGCGGGATTGGTGGGCAGCGTCTTCACTTCGGTGGGGTGCAACTCGGTTTTGTTGGTGGCGGCCTGCTCCACGGGCGGCGCCGATTCCACCACATCCACGCTGGACCGCACCATCTTCGGACTCAGCACCAGGCTGACTGTCGCCACACCGCCGCCGGTAATCTGTGCGGTCTTGACGGCCGTTTCAAATCCGTCCTTGGCGGCGCTGACGGTCCACGAGCCACATTGGACTCTCTCGAAGTTCACCATCCCGGTGCTTTCGGTGAGGCGCTCGGCGATGAGTGCAGACTCCGGGCCGACGCGCACATTGGCCCCGAAAACCGGGCTGCCCTGGGAATCCACCACAAACACGCGAAGCTCTCCAGGCGGGCAGGTCTGCGCGCCGATTCCGAGCACGGCCGCCAGTGCCAGACTGCAAAGCTTCACGTACAGATGATATAGAAAACGGCGGCTGTCTGCCTGCGGTAAACTGAGAATCCCATGGACACGCAAGGGAAGGTCACTCACCTTCTTGCGGAACTGCGCACGGGAAACCGGGATGCTGAGTCTCGCCTGATTGAGGTTGTGTATCCCGAACTTCGCCGGATCGCGATGCGCTACATGCGGAACGAGCGGCCGGGCCACAGTCTGCAGGCGACTGCTCTGGTCAATGAGGCGTACGTACGGCTACTAGGACATGGAAACCGCGATTTTAAGAACCGGTCGCATTTTTTTGCCGTGGCGGCGACGCAGATGCGCTTGATTCTGGTGGACCATGCGCGGCAAAAGCGCGCGAAAAAACGGCAGGGCGAACGCGTTCGCGTGGAGCTGACCGATATTTTGACCGTTTCCGAAGACAAACTGGACGAGGTGCTGGCGATCGATGCGGCGCTGGATCGCTTGCACGCGTGGGATCCTCGTCAATGCAAGATCGTGGAAATGCGCTTTTTCGCCGGCCTAACGGAGGAAGAGATCGCAGAGATTCTGGGAATAGCTCCCCGCACAGTCAAGCGCGATTGGAAGGTCGCCAAGGCTTGGCTGCACGGAGAGTTGAGCGCCGGGCCAGCGGGTTAGGCGACGTCAATGGAGATGTGCCCACGCTCGATGGAAGGGTCGTATCCCGTGGTGGTGTCGTTGATGAGGATTTCAATAATCGTACGGTCGTCCGCCCAGTAGCGGTTGCCAAACTCCTGCGTCGCTTCTTCCTTGTGTAGGTCACTACTCGTCGTCACCACCACCTTGGAGGACAGCACGTCAACTTCGACTGTGATGCTCGTGCCCAAGTTTCCCCGTACCTCAACCCTGTCCACATTGACAAAGCTCTGCGGTTGGCTACCAGGTTGAGTTATCAGCACTCCTGTGATATCCGACACGGAATCTACAGGATGGTTGCCGTTTGCCGATTGGAGCTGATCCATATCTTCCTTCTGGCGGCCGATTCTCACGCGCTGCTCTCCCCGCCTCAACGGTGGCGGGCTGCCGTCATCGCTGATAATGATAGGTCCAGTACCCATTTGGTTTGCTCCTTTAGAAGTATTTACTCTTACAACTAGAAGCGTATTCTACCAGAGTCCCGTGACATTATGGCAATAGCTTTCGAAGATCCGGACGCTCACGATAGGATTGGTACATTTCCGGGCCCAAAGTCTCACGGCACCGCGCTAGAGCCTCGGCCGCTCCGGGACTGCCAAGAATCTTGCAGCATCGCCAGATTGCTTCCCAGTTTTCCAATGGTTGGAAGAAATTGAGCGCTGCCTGGGCCATCCGCCGGGCGTCCAGCAGTCGCTTGTTCTCCCAAAAGGCTTGGGCGAGCATTAATTTTCCCGAAGCGGCTTCCAGAGCGCGGTCCTTTTGTTCATATTCTTGAATCGTCCGGCTCGCTCTCTCCATACCGGCATCGATTTTGCCGATCCAAACCAGCGCCAGTCCGGACAAAAGGCGAGCGTCTAGATCGGCAGCATTGTCGGGCAGACTCAGCGCCCGGTGCGCGAACTCCGAAGCCTCGGACCATTTTCGTTCAGAGTAGGCAATTTCCGCGCGTGTGTTCAAAATCGAGGCGCGCAACTGCGTCTGGCTGCCTTCAAGTTTTGCCAACAGGCCCTCCGCCGTAGACAATGATTGCAAGGCCTTTGAGTACAGCCCGGCCCTTGCGTCGATCTGGGCGAGCGTTGCCAATCCAAATGCGCGGAGGAGACCGCCGCGGGCGTTTGCGTAGAAATTGAGCGATTGTTCTTCCTCCTTGAGTGCCCCCGGGAAGTCCCCCATCTGCAGTAGCGCCACGGCCAACTTGCCGTGCGCATTTCCCGATTGCTCCCGATTTCCCAGGCGATCCGCCGCGTCCACAGCTTTCCGCAGCGTCAGCTCAGCGTCCTTGACCCGGCCAAGCTGATTCTGAGCGCTTCCGAGGAGAATCAAAGCCTGCGTTGTTTCCCGGAGGAACCCGCCCCGCTCGTAATAAGGAAGGGCCTTCTGAATGAACTCCACGGCTTCCCTGGGGCGGCCGGCCTCGACGCGCAAGGATCCTAACGACAGCGTTGCCCGCATTTCCACATTTTGCGCCTTGGTCTGGCGGGCGTACTCCAATCCTTGCAAGAAGTACTTGTCGGCCATATCGAGTTGTCCCCGGGCGAAGAACACGTTGCCCAGATCGAGAAGTCCCACGGCGACCGCACGCTCCATCTTGCTTTCAATCGCCTTTTGAACTCCTGCCTCCGCTGCCTGCTGTGCCCGCGCTGTCTGCCCCAGATTTCCGTAAACCATGCCGAGTGCAAGCTGAAGCCGGACGTCATGGTGCGCATCGCCAGTGTCCCCCGCGATCCCGAGCCCTTTGTCGAGCGTGGAAATCGCATCTGCATTTCGCCCAATGCGCGCGAGAAATACTCCACGCTGGAACAGCGTCTCCGTTACGCCGGCGATATTATTGGCTGCTCGAAAAAGCCTCTCGGACTCATCGAAGGAGCGGAGCGCCGGGTCAGTATTCCCTCGGCGTGCATATACCGTGGCGATTCGCAATCGAGCCCCGGCGTTGCTGGCGTCCAACGCCAGCACCTTCTCGAAGATTTGCTGGGCATCTGCCGGCTTGCTGCGATACATCGCCAGCATCCCCTGCTCAATCATCGCCTGCTGTTTCTTCGCACCTTGCGCGCGGCGCGCTAGGTCGTCTATCAGAGGCTGTGCCAAGTCGTAACTGGCACTGACGAAATACTGTGCTGCCTTTACCCGCGTCACGTCTTCGGCGCTGTGCCTTTGTCTATCGAGGAGGTTCAGAGCCGAGAGTATCTCTTCCCGTGCACGTTCCGGATAGTCCAGCTCACGAAGAGCGATTGCAAGGTACGCGTGCGAAGGGCCATAGTTCGGATCGATGCTCAAGGACTGCTCCAAAGCTTTCCTTGCGGCATCATAAGTGGTTTCGTGGACATGCGCGACCCCTTGCTCATACCAACGCTCGGCATCAGGGGCGAGCACATAGGGCTGCCTCCGTTCGTACCAGGCGAGCGGGGCGAGAACCGCGACCGCGGCTGCGGCCGATACGCCGATCCAATGACGACGCGTCAGACGAGGATCCGGGATCCGCCACGACCGGCGGCGCAGAGCATCCGCGACGGCGCTCGCCGGAGACGGCCGGGATTCGGGCAGCGTTGCCAGGCATTTCCGAATCACGCGCTCCCAACGATAATCCAGATCCGGCGCCAGTTGCCGTACGTTGGGGATATTTCCGCTCGCCCGCTGCAGGGCCGCTTGGACGATGTGGGACTCAACGAATGGAAGCTGGCCGGTGACCATCTCGAACAAGACAATTCCCAGCGAATAAACATCGGACGCGGGGGTAATCGGTCCGCCGGCAAATTGCTCCGGTGACATGTAGCCTATGGTCCCAACCAGCAATTGCGCGCCGGAGACGCTTATGGAAGCCGTACTGTCTGTTCTGCGGTCCGGCCGTGCCAGGCCGAAGTCGGTAATTACGGCTCGGTCGCCATCCTTCCCTGGAACCAATATGACGTTGCCACTCTTGAAATCCCGGTGGATGATCCCCGCGGCGTGCGCGGCCGCGAGGCCCTCGGCTAGCTGAATGGCGAGCGGTAACGCCTCGTCCCCGGTCAACCGGCCCTTGCTTTCGATTCGCGCTTGCAGCGTCTCGCCTTGCAGTAACTCCATCGAGAGGAATTGCAGCGGCGGGCGGGAACCATCCGCGAAAGTGTGTACTCCGAGATCGAAAACCCGGCACACATTCGGATGTGTCACTTTTCGAGCGGTTTGAATTTCGCGTTGCAGGCTGCCCAATAGACTGGAACTTCCAATTTGATCGGCTCGGATGGTCTTTAGCGCAACCGTTTCTTGAAGCAGGCGGTCCTGAGCGCGATAAACTTCACCCATTCCGCCGCGGCCGAGCAAGCCTTCCAGCTCATAGCGCTCGGCAATCACTGTTCCGAGTGGCAGCGACTCGGGGAACTGTACCGCCGGTAGCGCCAGAAAATCGCCCATTTTCTCATGTTGTTCGAGGAGTTTGTCTACTTCGGCGACCAGCTCTGGATCTCCGCCGCAGAGGTCCGAGATAATTTGCGGGCGATCTCCAGGGTCGCTCTCGCAGGCGCATTCAAACGCGTTCTTAATGCGTTCCCAATGTTCGGGATTCATCGGAGTCTTTCGAGTGTAACTCACTCCATCCCATTCCTGTTTCACGTAAAAACCGCTCCCTTACGGTAACGGCTCAGTAGAACCGATACGCTGCCGAGCCGTAACCGCCGGCAACTGGCCTCCGAGATGTTGCCCCCTGACAAGTACAGGTCTCCCTGATGCTCGCCGAGGGAGCGGTTCTTGCCACGGCCCGGCACGTGGCTTCGCCACGTGGCTTCGCTAAGAGAAATTAATGCCTGGGAACCCACTGATTCTCAGCGGGACGCCACCGATGGCACGTCCAACAAACAGGACCACCCGCGGCTGGTGTTATATTTGAGTGTCATAGCAAAGTTTCATGCCCTTCCAGATTCATCCGGTTAAGGAGTTCCTCGTCCGGCCGGCGCTTCCCCCCGCAATCGCACGGATGAGCGACCTTGCCTACAACGTGCTGTGGAGTTGGGACCACACCATTCGCTCGCTCTTCCGCAGGCTCGATCCAGCGCTATGGCGCAACTCCGGACACAACCCCGTTCTGATGCTCGGCCGAGTTCCCCAGGCCACGCTCGACCGCGCTGCCGCCGACCAGCGATTCCTGGCGTCCTACCGCAAGGCGTGCGAACGCTTCGATAGCTATCTCGAGCGATTGGATCCTGCCGACCACCGGATGATCGTCTACTTCTCCATGGAATACGGGCTGATGGAATGCATGCCCATCTATTCGGGCGGGCTTGGCGTACTCTCCGGCGACCACCTGAAAGCTTCCAGCGATGCCGGCATCCCACTCACCGGCGTCGGACTGCTCTACCAAAAAGGCTACCTGCAACAGTCGCTCAATCCCGATGGATGGCAACAGGAGCGCAATCCGGTCAACGATTTCTACACTCTGCCGGTGCGTCCCGTGCAAGGCCCGGACGGTCACGACCTAATGGTCGATGTCAAATTACCCACCGGAAGGGTGCACATCAAGGTCTGGTGCATGGACGTTGGCCGCGTGAAGCTCTATCTGCTGGATACGAATATTCCGGAGAACCAACTGCAGGAGCATCGCGAGATCACCGACCAGTTATACGGCGGCGATATTCTCACCAGGATCCGGCAGGAAATCGTGCTGGGAATCGGCGGACTCAGGGCTTTGCACAAGCTGAACTTGAAGCCCACCGTCTGGCACATGAATGAGGGCCACTCGGCCTTCCTGGCCGTGGAACGGATGCGCCTGCTGATGGAAGAGCAGGGTCTCACCTTCGATGAAGCCTTCGAAGCCTGCCGCTCCAACAACGTTTTCACCACCCACACCTCGGTTCCCGCCGGCATCGATCTGTTTGATTCCGGCCTGCTGTACGAATACTTCGGCGACTATTGCCGCGAACACGGGATCCCATTCGAGAAATTCCTGGCGCTGGGGCGCTTCCGTCCGGACAATCACCAGGAGCCGTTCTCCATGGCCATCGCCGCCATCAAGACTTCGGCGTTCCGCAACGCCGTGAGTTGCCTGCACCGGCTGGTTTCGCAGGAGATGTGGCAGGAGTTGTGGCCCAAGCTGCCCGTATGGGAGGTGCCGGTCACTTCGGTGACTAACGGCGTCCATCTGCCCACCTGGCTCAACGGCGACCTGGCGCAGCTTTACGATCAGTACCTGCAGCCCGACTGGCGCGAACGATACTACGATCCGAAGATCTGGGACCTGGTAGTAGATATTCCGAATCCGGAGCTTTGGGAGGCGCATCGACGCCGTAGGCGCGCGCTGGTGACCTTCGTGCGCGAGCATGTGGTCGCCGCGGCAGTGGCGCGCAAGGCTTCTGCGGCCGAGCAGCGGCGCCTGGCCGATGTGCTCGATCCGGACACCTTCACCATCGGTTTCGCCCGCAGATTCGCCACCTACAAGCGCGCTACGCTTTTGTTTCGAGATATCGAGCGGCTGAAGCGGCTGCTCACCAACACCGAGCGCCCGGTGCAGATCGTCATCGCCGGCAAAGCCCATCCCAAGGACCTGCCGGGCAAGACGCTCATTCGCGAGATCATGCAACTCTCCCGCGACCCCGGGATTTCCAAGCACATCGTTTTCGTCGAGGATTACAGCATCGAAGTGGCTCGCGAGATGGTACAGGGTGTCGACCTGTGGGTGAACACGCCGCGGCGGGGCGAGGAAGCGTGCGGCACCAGCGGCATGAAGGCCGGCATCAACGGCGTCCTGAACCTCAGCATCCTGGATGGCTGGTTCGACGAAGCATACGAGATTTCAGGTGGCTGGGGTATCGGCGACCGGGAGGGGTACTCCGAAGATCAGGACGAAATCCATGCCCGCGCCATCTACTCTATGTTGGAAAACGAAATTGTGCCGATGTACTATCAGGACCGCGAGGAAGGCGTCCCCGTGGACTGGACGCTGCGCATGAAGCAGTCGCTCATGCATCTGAGCCCGCAGTTCAACTGCCAGCGCATGGTCGGCGAGTACTTGACACAACTATATGAGCCGGCGCATCAGGCCTATCTCGACGTGTCGAGCAATAATTTCGAACCCGCGCGCGGCCGGGCGCGTTGGAATGAGCAGGTAGAGAAGGTGTGGGATAATGTTAGTTTCCTGGAGGTTGGCCCCGGACCGGATTTATCCGTTCTGACTGGGCGTCCCATTCCCATGCGCGCCGTAGTGAATCTGGCCGGTCTCTCGCCCAAGGATGTTCGGGTGGAAGCGGTGATCGGTCGCGTCGGCGTAAATGGTAATCTCGAGGAAACCCAGGTAATGACGCTTCCGCCGGTGGAGCAGCAGGGCGACGCCCACGTCTTTCTGAAGGAGTTCGTACCTCACCAGACCGGAAGATTGGGTTACTCGTTGCGGATCAGCCCAAACCACTATGACGATCCGCTGACTAGGCCTTGTAATTCTTTATTGAAGTGGAGTGCAAACTAGTGCCCGAACCGCCCTGTGAGCGGACCGGACTAGGAAAGCTACCAGGTTTCTGTAGCTTCTGAGAGCGTTTCGTGGTACATAAGTATTTAGAGTTAGGCGTGAGCTGGACTCGTTTCTTGAGGTGGCCTTACCGGTTCCCGCGGAAATCCTCCGATTGATCCTACAAATGACACAGGCATGAACCTGTACTGAACACCGCCCACCGGCGGTTGTTCGAAAAGCTCGAATTCCAGGAGTCGACTTGACACATGGACGACGACCGTAAATACAGACAACACGGTTACATGGATACCGACCGTGAACCCCGGGACCGCCGATTCGGCGGCGACAGGCCCAAACCTTCCGGCCCACGCCCTCCCATCGACATCACCGGCCCCCGCCTACCCCGGCTTTTATCGAACGTGGTGGCCGCCCGCTGCTACAACTGCTCCACCATGCTGGCCTCCGACACGGATTGGAAGGGAAAGTGTCCTAAGTGCAGCGCCGACCTCCACTGCTGCAAGCAATGCGCGCACTTTGAGCCTTCCACCCGCTTCCAGTGCCTGAAGCCCATCCCGGTGCGGATCCCGGTGAAGGACCAGGCCAACGAATGCACGTTATTCTCGCCTCGGGTTACGGTGGCGCGCGATGCCGCTCCGGCGAACAACAACAACCATTCGAATGCACCCGTCCAACCGCCGCGTAACCCTAACGACGCCCGCGCCGCCTTCGACAATCTGTTCAAAAAGCCGGAATAGCTCTCCTGTTACTGGAATGCAAGTAGCAGAATTATCGAAATCGCATCATTTCAAACTTACTGACGCTCCACTCATCCCCGAACCCGGCCCAGGTCAGATTCAGGTAGCAGTGAAAGCAGTCGGGATCTGCGGGTCCGATCTGCACTACTTCGCTGAGGGCGGCATCGGCGACGCGCGTTGTGTGTATCCGATGGTGCTGGGGCACGAGCCGGCGGGTGTGGTGCGGAAAACCGGGCCTGGAGTCTCCGGCTGGTCCGCGGGCGATTGGGCGGTTCTGGAACCCGCTCTGTATTGTTATCACTGCGAATTCTGCATGACCGGCCGCCACAACGTCTGCGAGCGCATCCGTTTCCTCAGCATGCCCGAAGAGCCGGGCTTCTTTCGCGAATTCGTCAACCTGCCGGCGACGAATCTGCTGCCGTTGCCATCGCACCTGAGCTTTGCGGAGGGCGCGGTGGTGGAGCCGCTGGCGGTGATCCTGCACTCCATGCAGTTCGCGGCGCCCCGGCCCGGCGATACGGCGGTAGTGTTCGGCGCGGGCCCCATCGGACTGCTGACCATCGCGGTGCTGCGCTTGTCCGGCGTCAAGCGAATTTGGTCTGTGGAGCCGTTAGCGCACCGGCGCGATCTGGCCAAGGCCATGGGCGCGCATGCCGTCATCGATCCCTCGGCAACCGATCCGGTCCATGAGCTCTTGCAGGACACTGCAAAACGCGGCGCAGACATCGCCATCGACTGTGCGGCGAAAGGCGACACGCTGAACCAGTGCATCCACGCGGTATGCAACACCGGCCGCGTCGTTGTGACTGGCATCCCAGCCGAGGACTACATCCGGCTCGCCTTCCACGTAATGCGCCGAAAAGAAATCGCCTTCTTCAGCGTGCGCCGCTCCAATCACGATTCACAAGCCGCACTGCAACTGCTGGCGGCCGAGGCTAAGCGCTTCACGCCGATGCTGACGCACCAGCGGCCGCTGTCGGGCATTCAGCAGGCGTTCGAGATGTTGGAAAAATACCAAGACGGCGTGGGCAAGGCTACTATTACCATCTAACTCTTCGACCCACGAGCGTTCCTAGTGCCCCTTCTGCAATACGGCAAGCCGTCGCTGTGCGAGAGCCCAAGTAGTGGCTGGCAGGGCCTCATCCGTCGCTGGCTTGTCGACCCGCTTGTACGCCGCGAGTGCGGCGTCGGCAATCCCGTAGTCCTCATCGATGCGGCCAAATACGTACCAGCTATTGCCCTCTGGCTCTTCCTGCCCACCGACTTCCATTGCCTGAAGGATCACCTCACGAGCCTCGGTTGTCTTACCCATCTCCGCATAGAGTGCCGCTAACGTATGCAGTATTCCGAACGCCGCACCCTTGCTTGCAAACACACCCTTTTGCGCAAACTCGATGGACTCCGCCGTAACATCATTCGCCATCAGGGAAGCCCACGCGATGCGGTTCCAGTCTTCCGGGTTGGACGAACCTGCGGCGATGATCTTCCTTCCAATCTCGATACATTTCTCCGCATCGCCACGAACCATGGCAATACTTCCCTGCGACGAAAGAGCCGCGTGGTCCTCCGGATTGCGCGCTAGCCGCTCCTCGATAGCCTTCATGGCGTCTTCCCATTTCTTGAGGCCCGACAGGGCCAGTACCACCGACAGGAACGCGGACTCCGAGTCGGGATGCGCCCCCAGAAGATCACGCGCCACCGGTAGAAGCCGATCATAATTCTTTGCTTGCGTGTATGCCTCGGCCAGAGCCACATCAAACTTCAAGGTGTCGGCTGGAGAAGTGGCCTTCGCTCTCCCCTCGTCCAGAATCGGTATGGCCTTTTCTGCGTCTTCGGAATGTGCCATCAGACTGGCGGCGGCATAGCGAATCGTGCCGGTAGGAGCTTCCGAGCCGCGAGTCCAGAATCGTGGAAACGCTGCGCCAGCGAGCGGATCGTCCCCGCCTTTGAGCTGTTCGATTTCTCTCGCCCAATCTAGCCAGCGGCGAGCGATCTCAAGCTTGCCCATGTCCAGGTACTTCAGCGCCATGGCCCCGAGTGGGCCCGCGTCATTCATGGATAGGATCCGATATTCGCCAGCGGCGGGAACGACGAAGGCTGTGACCTTGTCTGTTCCTCCCGGACTCGCCATCTCCGCACGGACTCGATATCCATCCTCATCGCCGTCAACCTTAACCTGCGTCCCGCCGAGAACCAGATCTACCGCAACGTCCGGAGACAGTCCGGCCTTAGCAAGTTGCATGCGTATGGGGGCCACCCCAGCTTTCAGACCCCTGATAGTGTCCGCCTTGGCCAATGGGCTGCCGTCCACGAAGACCGATTGCACAGTCTCGGAAGAGACATCGGACAAGAACGTCACAAGAAAGAAACGCAAGAAGGCTGCGGTGGGCGTGGTAGCCGGCTTCATGAAGTCCTCATAACGGCGCGCTTTGCGTATAGCCGCTGTCGAAGCGCGCATTGTTGCGGCCTGCGGGCCACCGGCGCTGGCCGTTTCAATCAGGTCCGCTGCCTCTTTGTAAAACCGCAGTTTGAATAAACTCTGGCCGGCGCTGAGCAGAGCCGCTGTCCGGTCCTTCTCATCGGGAATTCGTTTGCCGGCCTGAGCAACTGCCTCTTCCATCCCGCCCTTCGCAGCAACCGCCGCCAAAAACAGCGAATCGACCGTGGCGTTTCGCGGTCTCTTGGACGCAAGTTCGCGGAGTTCGTCGAAGCGGTGCGACCAAAGCAAAGCGTAGAGAATGTTGTTTTCAAATCCATTGCCCAGCTTGCCTTCCATCCCGCGGTATTCGTCGATCGCGCGATCCAGATTCTCCTTATCCGCGTAACGGGTACCGGAGGGAGCAAACTCAAGCAGGATCGCAAGATTTACACGGTTGTCGTAGTTCGATTGGTCCAGTTCCACAGCCTTGCGATATGCTTTCTCGGATCCGCTCAGATCGCAGCCTTTCCGGAACCTTCGGCCTACCAGGTCATGCTGAAGCACCCAGCCGAGCGTCGTGTATGCCGACGCCGACTTCGGATCCAGCTCCGTGGCGATGCGCGCTTCCTCGCGAGCGGATTCGGCGGCGCCCGCTACCAGCATCGCTCGAGCGATTTGGGTATGGTGCAGCGCTTCCTTCGGATGCGCCGCTGCCAGCTTTCGAAACTCTCCGATGGCTTCGCGCACCTTTCCGCCGGCAAGGAACGTCTCGCCGACTTGTTCGAAACGGACCAAAAGCATTGGAGATTTGTTCAAACTTCGAACCGCTGTCCGGAGCTCCTCGACTTCCCCCGCGCTGTACGTGCGCTTGCCAGTATCGAAGCGAATGGTTGCCACAACAATTCCGTCCGGCTCGGTCTTGAACTCTTTCGATAGTGTTGCCGGCCCCATATGGACTGTTCCGGAATCCGGAAGGGATGCCGATCGAAAGCCGATCGAAGGAACAATCCGGTATTGCCACTCGCCAGCGTACGGCTCCGGCAGAGTGAATGCGCCCTTGCGTGGCGTCGCCGGTTTGTCGTCATCTTCTGCCCGCAATGCTTCCGGAAGCCGTTCCGTTATCTTCGATACCGGTATTGCTACCACTGCATCCGTGTCGCCCGAGGTCCCACGTGCCGCTTCCGTCATTTCCAGACGAAGTTGAAATCGTTTGGATAAGTCCTGTACGTCGGAATATTCATACTTCGGTGGCGCGGCGGAGAGGTATGTCGATTTCGCGTACGACTGCAGCGATTCCTTCAGCTTCTTTGGATCGGGAGCATGATAGTAATCGCGATAGTTCACTTCCACCGCTCCCCATGGCTCCGTGGTCTCGACAACGCGCGCCTTGCCCCGCTCGGACAGGAAAAATTCGCGCTTCTCGATGAATCCATTAGCGGCGGCCTTGACCTCGGGTGTTTTGACCAGTGCGCCTTTCTCATTCACCAGCAACGCGAAACGGTTCTGGTCCGAGAGTGGCAGTTCGTTGAATCGCGCAAATTCATCCGTCGGGTCTGCCCAGAGCTCCGGAGGACCGGGCACATGGACGATCGCGTGATCGAAGAGCCCTAATCCCGGCATCTCCGGATCGATGTCATAGCCGGTGCCTGAGTCTAGCAGCGCCAATTCCGCCGGTACACCGGCCGCACGCAACATCGCGACGAGTAGCGCGGCTTGATCCTTGCAATCCCCGTACTTTCTTCGTAACGTTTCGGCAGGCGGCCTGGGAACAATCGATGCTTCGGCGAACTCGATACCTGTATATCGCACCTCCTTGTGGAGACGCGCCAACAAGGCGCGCCCTATTTCCACCGGCGAGCCCCCTTCCGTTTTCGCCACAAGACTTTTCACGTTGGCGCCGCGGAGTTGATCCTCCGCGATTCGGTTGTAGGCGGCGGCGACAGACTCCCAAGAAGTTCCGGTCGAGAAGGTGACATGCGGCCAACGTGGGACGTCGAAAGGCAAGTGTGCTTCCGCCTCTTCCATGGCCTTCATTGGCCCTTGCTTGAAAACCACGCGGATCCGTCCATTTTCCTCCGTCCGTTTCGTTTCAACGTCCGGCAGGAGCCGGGCGGAGTACTGCAATTTGACATTGGCGGGCGCTTCAATAGAAACCGAAGTGCTCTGCGCAGGTACCAAATATCCGAAATAAGCCCGGTGCGATGTTCCTGCGGCGAACCAAGCGGAAGTCTCGGCGACGGTGATCAGTTCCTCAACCACGGAACCCCTGGCAAGTGCAGGCAACGCCGCCCGGAGAATGCGCGCGTCGCTGAACGTCTCGTCTTGGTCGCCGACCGGCGCTTCCGCGATGGTCTTCGGATCGAGTTCATGCACGGTCCCTTCGGACGTAACTACCCGCGCGCGCAGGCTCGGCCGGGCTTCGTGCCAAGGCTCCCAGCGGCTCTCTGCCGTACTCCAATCACGGACCCCCGCCGCTGTATTTACGTAATAGACGCGGTGAAACGTGTAGGTGCTGCGGCCTTGGGCATCGTAGGACCAGCTCTTTTCGTCGCTGAGAACAACGGTATCGGCATCGGAGTGGATCTGAGCCGCGGCTTTCAATAGGGCCTCGGCTGACGCTGCGAATGGCGGTATTAACCGCTCCTCGGCCGCCGTCAACAAGGCCGCAGATGCAAGAATCAAAAAAGTGGACGCAATTCGCCTCTTCATTTTAGGAAGCCTTTCGCTAAAGAATCTCTATTATAGCGGCAAAGAGTCGCAGCCGAGGTTAAAATCTGGCCGCGCATTTCCTGTCATGCAAAAACCGCTTTCTACATGCAGCGTGCGCCGCTCCAACCACGATTCCCAAGGCGCGCTCCGCTCGCGGGAAGGGATCGGGCACGGTGTCGACACCCACCTTCGATTCGTTGCAATAGGCGGGCTGCTTTTTGCGCCCCAGCGCAGAGCCCCCAGTAAGAGGCGCCGTAGCGCGACAAACTATTCTTCCATGAAGTGATACGCGATCATGTGGCACACCACCATGTGCGCATCCTCAATCCGGCCCATGTGCGGCACCGGCACATGGATGTTGAGCTGCGCCAGCGGGCCCAGTTTGCCGCCATCCCGACCGGTGAGCGCGATGGTCTTGCAGCCGGCGGAATTGGCATACTCCATGGCGCGAACCACGTTCGGCGAATTGCCCGAGCCGCTGATGCACATCACCAGGTCGCCGGGTTGCGCGAAGTTCTTCAGTTGCTCGACGAAAACCGATTCGTAGCTGACGTCGTTCGAATACGCGGTCAAGGTAGCGAGCGAGTCCGCCAGGGCCATGATGCGGAAGCGCACTGGGCGATTGTGGCTGGCGCCCTTCACGATGTCGCAAGTGAAATGCGACGCCGTGGAGGCGCTCCCTCCATTGCCGCAAACGAAAATGTTCTTCGAGCTGTCGCGCGCCTGGCGAAACCACTCAATGGCTGTCTCCACGCGCCTGGTGTCGATGCCATCGATCGCCTGGAGAAGCGCGGCTCTGTATGTCTCCGGATAACTCATACGAGGAAAAAGTTAAGCGCCTTGGCCAGATAATCCTTCATGTCGGCGCGTTTCACCACGGCATCCAGGAAGCCGTGCTGCAGCAGGAACTCGCTGGTCTGGAAGCCGTCGGGCAGTTTCTGGCGGATAGTCTGTTCGATCACCCGCGGGCCCGCGAAGCCGATCAGTGCGCCGGGCTCGGCTACATTCAAATCGCCCAGCATGGCGAAACTGGCGGTTACCCCGCCGGTGGTGGGGTCGGTCAACACGCTGATGTAGGGGACCCGCGCGTCGTCCAAGCGCATCAGGGCCGCCGAGATCTTGGCCAGTTGCATCAGGCTGACCGCGCCTTCCTGCATCCGCGCACCGCCGGACGCAGACACGATAATCAGCGGGGTTTTGGTTTCGAGCGACCGCTCAATAGCTCGCGTGATCACCTCGCCCACCACGCTGCCCATGCTGCCGCCGATGAACTTCAGCTCCAAGGCGCAGATGTGGACGCGGCGTCCGTGCAGATTGCCCGCCGCGGAGATGATGGCGTCGCGCAATTCGGTGGCGCGCTGCATGGCGGCAAGGCGCGCCGTATATTTCTTGGAATCCACAAAATCGAGCGGGTCGGTGGACACCAGGCTGGTATCGAACTGCTCGAATTGTCCACCGTCGAAAAGAAGTCCGAGGCGCGTGCGGGCGTCGATGCGATAGTGATGTTCGCACTTGGGGCAGACTTGCAGGTTGTCCTCCAGCGCTTTGCGCCAGATGATCTGTCCGCAGTCCTCGCACTTCTGCCAAAGTCCTTCGGTGCGGACGCGGCGTCCGCCTTCTTCAGGACTCAATGGGGGTTTATCGCGGGTGAACCAGGCCACAAACACCAGTTTGGCACAGCCGCTGGGTTCCGTGGCTCACCGTGGGTACCGAAGACCGCGCAGGAAAGGTGAGGCGCGGCAGAGCTCTTCAGCGAGCCGACGCGGGGCCAGTCCCTGCGAGAGCGTCATGCGAGGAAAAAGTTAAGTGCCTTCGCCAGATAGTCCTTCAGTTCGGCGCGATCTACCACGGCATCCAGAAAGCCGTGCTTCAAAAGGAACTCGCTGCGCTGGAAGCCGTCGGGCAGCTTCTGGCGGATGGTCTGTTCGATCACCCGGGGACCGGCGAAGCAGATCAGCGCTCCTGGCTCGGCCACATTCAAATCGCCCTGCATGGCGAAACTGGCGGTTACCCCGCCGGTGGTGGGATCGGTCAAAACGCTGACGTACGGGACTCGCGCGTCGTCCAGTCGCATCAGGGCCGCTGAGATCTTGGCGAGTTGCATCAGGCTGACCGCGCCTTCCTGCATCCGCGCACCGCCGGACGCGGACACGATGATCAAAGGGGTTTTGGTTTCAAGCGACCGCTCGATGGCTCGCGTGATCACCTCGCCCACTACGCTGCCCATGCTGCCGCTGATGAACCTCAACTCCAATGCGCAGATGTGGACCCGGCGCCCGTTGAGGGTGCCCGCCGCGGAGATGATGGCGTCGCGCAGCGAGGTGGAGCGCTGCATGGCGGCAAGGCGCGCCGTGTATTTCTTGGAATCCACAAAATCGAGCGGGTCGGTGGACACCAGGCTGGTATCGAACTGCTCGAATTGTCCGGCGTCGAAAAGAAGTCCCAGCCGGGTCCGCGCGTCGATGCGATAGTGATGGTCGCACTTGGGGCAGACTTGCAGATTATCCTCCAGCGCCTTGCGCCAGATGACCTGTCCGCAGTCCTCGCACTTTTGCCAAAGCCCCTCCGTACGGACGCGGCGTCCGCCTTCTTCGGGATTCAATGGGGGTTTATCGCGGGTGAACCAAGCCACAAACGCCAGTTTGGCACAGTGGCTGGGTTCCGTGGCTCAGCGGGGATACGGATGGCCACGAAGAATCGTGAAGGCGCGATAGAGTTGTTCGGCCAGCATGACGCGGGCGAGTTCGTGCGGCAGCGTCATGGGGGACAGCGACAGCAGGAGGTTGGCTCGCGCGCGCCAGTCCGCGGGTGCGCCGTCCGCGCCGCCGATCAGGAAAACGTGGTCGCGGGCTTCCTGCTCGGCTTTGCCGACCATTTTCGCAAATGCCCGCGAATCCAGAGTACCCCCGGCCGGGTCCAGCAGAATCTTGGATGCCGACGGATGCTTCTCCCACGGGTCGAATCTCGCCGTCCGGATCTCGCGCATTTCCGTCTTCGCATAGCGAGTGCAGCGCTTGATGTATTCTTCCGCCAGCAGGTTGGCGTTCTCATCGCGCGGCTTGCCGATGTAGTACAGAAAGAACTTCATTCGACGTTGCACTCATCTTAACGCCATATCCGGCACATTCACGTGCTCCTGCGTGTTTTCGTTAAGCTAGATGACATGGCCGGTGTCGCGCCCCAATTTAACCCTCGTGAGTTGCTGATCCACACCCCGGACGGGAAGACCCGCACTCTTCTGCTGGATCGCGACCGCTATACGCTCGGCCGATCCAGCGCCAACGAGCTTTGCTATTCGGAAGACGCCGGGCTTTCCCGGCAACACATGGTGCTGGAAAAAACTGGCGACGCCTGGACCGTTCGCGACTTGAACAGCAAGAATGGCACCTTCGTCAATGGCGTGCGCATCGACGCCGTGCATCCTATGGGGCCGAACGATCGGATCACGGCCGGCCACCTGTCCATCGAGTTCGCCGAAAAAATCTCGCCCGCGGCTAACACGGTGATCTTCGTGGATGCCGGTGCGGCCGCCGCGGCTTCCACCACGGTCGCGACGAGCCTGGAAGGCTTGCTGAGCGACGAAAAGGAGATCGAAGGTGGCCGGCAAATGCGCGCGTTGATCAGCGCCGGGAGGGAACTGGCCGGCAACATGCCCCTGGCCGACTTGTTCAACCTGATCATGGACCTCTCCATCGATGCCGTAGGCGCCGCGCGCGGTGTCCTGATGACCGTGGAGGGAGAGGAATTGGTGGTGCGTGCCGCCCGCGGCGAAGGGTTCCGCATCAGCCGCATGGTCCGTGACCGGGTGATCAAGGAGAAAACATCGCTGCTGGTGCGCGACGCCCGGCTGGATCAAGCCTTCGCCGAACGAATGAGCATTGTTCAGCAGCAGATCCGCAGCATGCTGGCCGTGCCGTTGCAGACCGACGATCGCGTGATCGGCCTCATTTACCTGGACTCGCCGCACTTCGTCCACGAGTTCACCAAGGACGATCTCAACCTGCTTACCGTGATGGCCAATGTCGCCGCCATTCGCATCGAACATACTCGGCTGGCCGAAGTGGAGGCGGCCGAACGCATCCTGGCCAAAGAGTTGCAACAGGCCGCGGAAATCCAGCAACGGCTGCTGCCCACCATGGCCCCAACCGTCGATGGTCTCGATTTGGCCGGCTACAATGCCGCGTGCCGCACCGTTGGCGGCGATTATTACGATTTCTTGACCTATCCTGACGGCCGCGTGGCAATGGTGGTGGCCGATGTCGCCGGAAAAGGAATGCCCGCAGCGCTGCTCATGTCCAGTCTTCAGGCCCGCGTGCAAGTTTTGTTCGACGATCCTACCAACTTGGCCGCGTTGGTGACGCGGCTTAACCGCATCATCACTACTAACTGCCCCGCCAACCGCTTCATCAGTTTTTTCATTGGCGTGCTGGATCCGAAGACGGATGAGCTGACTTTCGTAAACGCCGGCCACAATCCGCCTCTGCTGGTGCACGCCGATGGTAAAGTGGAAAAACTGGAGGGTACCGGCCTGATCCTGGGTATTCTGCCGGTAGCCCAATACGAACAAAAAATCTGCAAGCTGCAATTGGGCGACGTAGTCGTGCTCTTCAGCGACGGCGTCACGGAGGCGAGCCGCCCGGATGTCGATGAAGAGTTTGGGGAAGACCGGCTGGCGGCGACACTCGCCGAGCTGAGCCGCGATTCCGCGCAGTCGATCATAGAATCCATCAATCAGCGGGTCCAGGAGTTTACTTGCGGCTCGCCACCGGCCGACGACATTACCCTGGTCGTAGCCAGGCGCGTCGGCTAAGTTAATAATTCAGTTACACTTGTAAAGTGGGGTTCATCCCTCGTTTGAGGGGATCGGCCCTATGGCACACAATGTGCAGCAACTTTTTGGTTTGCGGTGTCGTCTTCTTTTCGGTTAGGCTTGTGTCTGCAAGTACTTGCGGCCGAGCCTTCCGCGTCCCAGGAAAAAGCAATATTTATGAAGACTAGGGAGTCTCACTGAGAGGGTGGATCTCATGATCGAGAAAATGTTGAAGAATCTGAAAAATGCGGTTCTGTGTGGCGTCGGCCTTGCAGTCGTTGCCATGAGTTGTGCTGACACAGCACTGGCGCAGAATGGCCAATTTCTGGTGGGCGGTACGAACGTAGCCGCTGTATCTTTTTGTGCGACGACGGGTGTTGGCCTCGAGAACCAGGCCACTTCTATCAACCTCTCCACCAGCGACGGGTTCGTCTCCACCTGGACCACTACCTTGAACCAGAACTGGTTTAAGGTTACACCAGTCTCGGGAAACACCACACCCCAATTGCTAACGGTGTCGACTACATCCGGCGCCGATTCTCTGCCAGAAGGGGTGAGTTCAGGCACCATTACCATCAATCCCGGGCCTGGCAGCAGCGAGGCGTCCGCAACTATCAGCGTGTCGGCTTCCGTCAACAGCTCCGGCTGCGGGTCCAGCACGGGGAATCTGATCTTTTCGTCTTCCAACATCGTCTTCAACATCGCCAACGGCATTCAATCGCAATCGACAAATCTCACCGTCACCAACAATACGGGAACGACGATCACGCTCAACGGCACGGCGAGCTCCGGCAGTGGCTTCCTTTCGCTCACAGCGCTTGCCTCTACTACAATTCCCGCCGGGCAGTCCCTCAACTACCAGGTAACCGCAACCACTACGGGCCTCACATCGGGTTTTACGTATACGGGGAATCTGAATTTCATCACCAGCTCGGGGAATGCTTCGGCGACAATTCCAGTCACGCTGAACTTCGGTACATCGGGCACCGGTGGCTTGATTCCCGATCAGACTCCGCTCACTTTCAACTTCGGCGCCTCCTCCAGCGTCCAGACATCGGCGCAGACCATCAACATAAAGAACAACACAACATCCACCATTACTATCAGCGGCGCGGTCAGCTTTGGAACGTTCCTGTCGATCATCCCGACCAGTGCCACGACAGTTGCGCCTGGCAACTCAGTGAGCTTCCAAGTCACCGGCTCTACAGCCGGACTGACTTCTGGAAACTCGTACTCCGGAAGCTTGAGCTTTGCGGACGGTGTTGGCGATAGCCTTTCCGTTCCGGTAACACTGAACTACAACTCTGGGACGACGAACAATGGCCCCATTTCGTCCACTCAACCGTCTTTCAGTTTCACCGCCGCTCTGGGCAGCGGCCCGCAATTCACCAACTGGTTCATAGCGAATAACTCCTCGGCGGCAATCGTGCTGAATGCCTCCAGCACCACCTCTACCGGACAGAATTGGCTGTCGGCCATGCCAACCAGCCAGACCATCGCGGCGGGTGGCACCAAGGGGGTCACAATTACGGTAGACCCCACCGTGCTGAACAATGTCTCGGGGACATATAGCGGTACGGTCACCGTGACCGCGAATAGCACGGCGGTAAGTGCACAGTCGATCCTGGGTACTCTGTCCGTCCCGGTCACCTTGGTTCTCGGGAGCGGCGGAACCGCTGTTGTCACGGTCAATCCGACATCGCTCTCCGCCTCCATACAGTTGAACGGCGGGACCAGTGTCCAGAATTTGAATGTCACCAACAACTCCACATCCAGCATCACCGTCAACATGTCCGCCAGCGGATTAGGATTGTCGGTAGCGCCTAGCGGTCAGGTGACCATCGGCGCCGGCGCAAGCAGTTTATTCACAGTGACTTTCAACCCAACTGGACTCGGGGCAGGCAACTATTCCGGTGCGCTCACCATCACGCCGGTGATAGGAACGTTTACCACTATCACCGTTCCAACCACGCTTTGCTACGGTACTACTGGGACCTGTCAGGCAAGTTCGACCAGCATTTCGGCGACGCCTAATCCATTGAGCTTCAGCGTGCCGGCTGGCTCCACCGCGGTGCAGCAAACCTCTCTCACCGTGACAAGCTCCGTGGGCGCAGTAACCGTACAGGCGTTCACCAGCACCAGCACCGGCGCGCAATGGCTGACAGTAACTCCGTCGAGCGCCTCCTTTAGTTCCAGCACAACGTTCACGGTATCTGTGTCACCGCAGTTCTTGCCGTCGTCCGGCGTGGGCACTGGGACTATTACGCTGATTCCGACTACGGGTACTCAATTGTTGATCCCGGTCAACGTCAACACCGGTTCGGGAACCTTGACCATCACCCCCAGCCAGCTTTCCTTTGCATTCCAGACCGGCACTTCTAATCCGCCGGCGCAGAATCTGACCATCAGCAGCGCTTCCTCCATCGGCTTCACCATCAATGCCACTACCAGCACCGGCGGGAACTGGCTGATTGTAAGTCCGCTGAGTGGAGCGACCGCCGGAAACGGCGCGGGCAGCACGGTCAGTGTGTCGGTAAACCCCAGCACGCTGGGGCTTGGAGCCGGCAGCTACAGCGGCCAGATTGTCGTGACCAATTCAAGCACTCTCACCACGCAGACCATTCCGGTAACGCTGCTGGTCAGCGTTCTGCCGATTTTGTCGTTCAATAACAGCGGAACCACTTTTAACTACCAGTTTGGAAGCTCCACCCTCCCAACACAGCAAACGGTGCAGATCACCAGTTCTGGAATTCCACTCTCGTTCTCGGTCAATACGACTGCAGTTACGGGCGGCAATTTCCTGACAGCGACACCATCCAATGGGAGTACTCCGCAGACGTTGACCCTGAGCCTGAACGCCGGCACGCTTAGCCAACTTGCTCCGGGAACTTACACCACCAATGTATCGGTGCTGTCCAACGGCGCAGGCAACAGCCCTGTGACCTATCCAGTGACGTTGAACGTCACCAACAACACCGTACTCAACGCCAGTCAGAGTTCGATGAACTTCAACTATCAGATTGGCCAGGCGCAGCCGGGTACGCAAGTGCTCAGCATCTCCAGTTCGGGGCAGCCACTCGCATTCAACGTGACGGCGGCCAGCGCCAACTGCGGAAATTTCCTCTCGGCCACGTCGGCCAACACCACCACGCCCGGGACCGTCGCCGTAGCGGTGAATATCAATGGCCTCGCAGCCGGTGTCTGCACCGGAACGGTCAGCATCGCCTCCGCCAGTGCGGGAAACAGCCCGTTAATTATCCCCGTGACCCTTACTGTCAGCAACTCCGCGTTGCTGAACGTCAGCCCTGGAGCGATCAACGTCACCACGCAGCTCAGCAACAATCCGGGAAATCAGCTCATTGCTTTAACCAGCACCGATCCGAACAACCAGTTGTCATTCACTGTGAATACCGCGCCGAACAGTAACTTCCTGACCGTCGGCCCAACCACTGGAAACACACCGAACAACGTGACTGTCGGCTTTGTCACAACCGGTCTCGCAGTTGGTACTTACACCAGTAATCTCACCATCACCGCCACGGGTCCATCGAATGCCGCCGTGGCCAATTCGCCTGTAACGGTGCCGATCACCGTGGTGGTAACTTCCACTTCAACTGCGTCCTCTACTCCGTCGAGCTTAACCTTCACACAGGCATTCAGTGGTTCGGCGCCGCCCAACCAGACATTGCAGGTCAACAGCACTACGAATGGACTGACTTACTCCGCCAGCGCTTCCACGGTCAACGGAGGCAACTGGCTTTCGGTCTCGAACCCAACCGGAGTTACTCCGGGAACCGTGACGGTATCGGCTAACGGATCGAATTTGGGCACCGGCACTTACACCGGCTTTGTCACCATCGTGATCCCCGGGGCGGCCAATAGTCCGCTGCAAGTCCAAGTGACTCTCACTGTCGGCGCCTCGCAGACGCTGACGCTTGGTTCGTCGAATTTGAGCTTCACCTTTGCATCGGGCGCAACCACCCCGCAACCGCAAGCCGTGACGCTATCTTCCAACGGTGGAAACGTGGCGTTTACTACGGCTACATCTGCTACATCCGGAACACCGCTTTTCGTGACTGTCACGCCCACGACCGGGACTACACCGGCAACCTTGTCGGTGGGTCTGAATGGCCCTGTACTGGCCATCATGGCGGCCGGGACATACACCAATCAAGTGGTCGTCAGTTCCGCGGGACTTGCCAGCGTCACGATTAGCGTGTCGCTGACCGTGCAGGCGGCGCCCGCGCCGACTATCTCAACGATTTTGAACGGGGCCAGCCTTCAACCGGGCGCAGTCTCTCCGGGAGAAGTAGTGACCATCCTCGGGGCGAACCTTGGCCCGGCCACCGGAGTTCTGTTCTCCGTCGGTGCCGATGGAAAGATGTCCACCAGCATCTCCGGCACCACAGTGACCTTCGACGGTGTGCTGGCGCCGCTGATCTTCGTGCGCACCGATCAGATTAACGCCATCGTTCCCTATGAAATGGGAGGCCGGCTCAATACCAATGTTGTAGTCACGCGCAACGGCCAGAGCTCTACGGCGCTGCAGCAGCGGGTTGTGGAGACATCGCCGGCCATCTTCACTCTGAGCCAGACAGGCAATGGCCAGGGCGCCATCCTGAACTCGAATAGTACAGTGAATAGCTCCACTAATGCCGCAACCAGGGGAACGGTGATCCAAATCTTCGCCACCGGCGAGGGTGCGCTGGTTCCAGGCGCGGCCACCGGCTCATTTACACCGTCGTCGCCGCCGTTCCCGAAACCGATCGCCAATGTATCGGTGACCATCGGCGGACAGCCGGCTACAATCACCTACGCGGGCGAAGCTCCCGGTCTCGTTTCCGGCGCCCTGCAGGTGAACGCAATAGTTCCCCAATCCGCGGGAACGGGGCCACAGAACGTGGTCCTGACCGTCGGCGCAAACCAGAACCTCACGCAGGTGGTTACAGTACAGGTTCAGTAACTCGACAACAGTAGCAGCCTTGCACAGTAACCGGATTCACCACGCGCTACCTGTTGCAACACCTGTCGGCCGCGGCCCGAATTCCCTGGCCGTCTGCACGCTGCTCGACCGTACGCCCCGCCGCCTGGTCCAAGTCCCGCTCGATTTCCGCTGCTTCGAAATCCCCGACCGCTTCGTAATCGGCTTCGGCCTGGACTACCGCCAGCTCTACCGGAACCTGAAATACATCGCGGTGATGGAGCCAGGGATAAAGGGCGGCTAGCGATCAAACCGGGACGAGCAGGCGATCACGGTTCCGCTATTGTTGTGCAAGCCCTATAATAGCCTCTGACTTCGGCGACCCTTTGTCAGAGTACCAATGGTCTCGCTATCACGTTTACTTTGCCAGTTGAACAGTTGAACTTGCAAGATGCTCAATCCGGGTTAGCCACCCGTACCTGTGTGTGGACACTCGAATGGTGGACTGATGAGCTGAATGCTCCGGCCGCCCGTCCTCATAGATTGCTCATCAGGCCAAGCGTCAACCACTACACGCAGTTGCTGCCCCTGCTCAACTTGAAAGAATCTTCTGCTGAAGCGGAAATTGAAGGATGCTCCGCTCCTAGGGGCAATCAGGCTACCATGGGCTAGATCCAGCGACCAGCCCCCCAAGACTCCGAAGGTTGTCCTGAGTTTTGCACGTCGCCATCCCTGGCTGGTTTGAACCTCTAGGTGGGTTCCCAGCGTGCACAGAACCTTCTCTCCGCCCTCTAATTCACCGCAATAGGGCACGAACAATTGTTGATCTGCGGTGCGCAGTCGTAAGGTTACGTATACTTGCTGAACCGCCTGGACGGTTCCGACATCGAGCTGAGCTAATTGTTTGCGCTCACTTTGGCCCTGGAGTGCCGGTGGGACTGCAAATAGCATCACCGCTGCGAGACTCAATAGAAGTTGCCCGGTCATGCGCCCTCCCTTTGAACCGAAGCCTTCAGTGACATGTTGTCGTACCGTTTTGGGTGGTACACACCTGGGGGGGCTTATAGTCCATCACCCTGTTAGGATTTGCATTTGCCTGATTCGTGACGGTCCGCATAGTGCGTTGGGCAGAAGTTGCGGCATAATCTACAGTCCCGCCCCTGGCCAATATGTTCGCGTCACGTCGCCCCCCCCAGCGTCTTCAGCGACTGTGTTCGTGGCAGGCTGCGTGCCGGTGAACGTAGTGGTTGAGTATTGCGACGCGAGTTGGGCCTGTTGCACCCAAAGATCGCAACGTCTGCTACCTGAGCACTGCCTACTGGCAACAACTGTCCGCCAGGTTGCCCCTTGTCATCGGGCAATGTTTTGAAGTTAGGGTCTCTGAGACCCCTGTTGTCATTGAAGTTCACTCCAACTGCCCTCTGCTCAACGGCCATATCGACGGTGTGGCCGCCAGTATCTATGACGTGTGCTCCTGGCGTGCGAATCGCAGTCTCAAATCTGGCGCCGGTAGCAGCTGGGCCGTTGTAGATTGTCATGTGGTCCGGGCTGCCCTTTCTGTTCGTGTAGTTCTGAATAGCCGTCCACGCCCGACTGTTCTTGGTGGCCTCAGGACGGAACACCAAGAACTCGGCCTCACCGTCCGGATCCACCGCGATCAATGGATTGTTCCGAACATACGCGTACTTATTCCATTTCTGCGGGTGACTCCGAAACTGGCCTCGATTACTTCGGCGCACGGTACTTTTCAAGCGCCCAGGGCATCACTGCCTTGGTTACCCGCCTCCCCTCCCCATCGTAGCTGTAGTTCACCGTCGTGGCGCTTGCGCCCATCGTCGCGGAGGCCGTGATCTGACGGTTTTCTGCATCATAGGTCACGTGGAGCGAATTCGGGCTCACTACTACATTCGGTTAGATTGCCCGGGCCGTCGCCGTAGGTGACGCCCAATTTATCAGGAGACATGTAGCCAGTGTTTTTCCTGTTCTGTTCTGGCCCGACGGAATTCCGCTCCTTATAGGGAGTCTCTACCGTGTGCGTTTGCACTTGCTAACGTTAGCCAACGTAGTCAAAGATTTGAGCCTCAGTTGTTCTGCGTTTAACGCTCAGGCGGGAGGCTGCCAAGTCTTATCACGGCTTGAAAACCTTCACCTCACGCATTCCTCCGCCCCCGCGCCAAGAACAACTCCGCCGCCAGATCTTCCTGCTCTTTGTCCCCCGCCGCTCGCCACTTCCCAAACGCGTTCGTCCGCAGCCGGTCCAACAACTCAAACCGCCGCCGCGCCTCGATCACATTCTGCCGCTGCTCGGCCACCTTCGCCTCGCATTGAATCTCGCGCTGCCCAAAATCCCTGACCCGGCTGCGCACATAGAATCGATAAGAATCCAGACTCTCCAGCTCCAGCGGCTCCATCCACCGCTGCCCCAAAACCTGTTGCTCAGTTTGAATCAGTTCGTCCTGGATCTGACGCTTCCCGGCCGCCAGCGCATCCAACTCCGCCCGGAGCTGCTGCAGTTTCAACTCCTCCAGCGTGGCCTGCTCCGACCGCCAGCGCCGCACTCTCTCCAGCGGAAAGTTGAAGCGCTTCATTCCGTCATGCGAGCCAGCTCGCGCATCCGCGTCACCGTCTCGTCAAATGATGAATGCTCGGCGGAGTCCTGCTTCAGAAACTCCAGCAACTGCGGCCGCAGCCGGATCGCCGCGTCCAGCTTCGGATTCGCACCGCTGGCGTAAGCCCCCAAATTGATCAGGTCCTCGGCGCGCTGATGCGTAGCCATCGCCTCCCGGATTTTCGCCGCCGCGTCGCGTTGTTCCGGCGTGTATAGCCGCGGCGCCAGCCGGCTCACCGATTGCAGCACGTCGATCGCCGGATAGTGCCCCGCCGCCCCAAGGTCCCGCGACAAGATGATATGGCCGTCCAGAATCGCCCGCACCGCGTCGCAAATCGGCTCGTTGAAATCGTCGCCCTCCACCAGCACGGTGAAAAATCCGGTGATCGATCCCTTGCGAAACCGCCCCGCGCGTTCGAATATTTTCGGCAGCAGATTGAATACCGACGGCGTGTACCCCTTCTGGCTCGGCGGCTCCCCGGCGGCCAGGCCGATCTCGCGCTGTGCCATCGCCAGCCGCGTCACCGAATCCATCACCAGCAGCGCGTCGGCGCCCTGATCGCGAAAATACTCCGCCACCGCCAGCGCCACAAACGCCGCCCGGATTCGTAAAGGTGCGGGCTGATCCGACGTCGCCACCACCAGCACCGAGCGTTTCAATCCGTCCGGCCCCAGTTCATGTTCGATGAAATCGCGCACCTCTCGATTGCGTTCGCCGATCAGGGCAATCACGCTCACGTCGGCCGAGCTGTAACGCGACATAGTCCCCAGCAGCGTGCTCTTTCCCACGCCGCTGCCGCCAAAAATTCCGATGCGCTGCCCTTTGCCGCAGGTCAGCAGACTGTCGATAGCGCGAATGCCCGACACCAGCGCCTCGCCGATGGGTTCCCGGTCCAGCGGCCCCGGCGCGGATGCGTACAAATCGTAAGCTTCCTTCGCACCCACCGGCCCCAGACTATCCAGCGGCTTTCCAAATCCGTCGATCACGCGTCCCAGCAGCTCCGGCCCGCACTCCATCCGTGCGTCCTCTTTGCGCGCCGTGATCGGATCGCCCATGTGCAATCCGTCGGTTTCCTCCAGCGGCATCGACAGTACCTTGCCATCTCGAAATCCGATCACCTGCGTACGGATCGCCCGTCCGCTCTCGGTGCCGATCTCGCAAAAATCCCCCACCGCCGCTGCGGGCCCGTTCGATTCCACCAGCAGGCCCACCAGCTCCGTCACCGTCCCCGTCCAACGGCACGTCTCAATGCGCGCCAGTTTCTCGCGATAAGGTGTCAGGTTCATCACACCCTCCGCACCAGATCGGCGAACCCGCGCTCGATTTCCGCCAACTGTGTCTCCACCGAAACGTCCAGCGCGCCGCGACTCGAATCGAAAATCGCCGCCCCGCTCGCCAAGCCGGGATCGCCAGTCACCTCCACACGCCGCGGCAATCCCATCTTCTCCAGGTGCTGTTGTACCATCGCCGCGTCTTCTGGACGCACTCGCACGCGATGTACTTCACGGGCCTCGATCTTTTCCAGCGCCACTTTCACCAGACCCAGCAGAGCATCGGGAGCCATGGTCAACTCGCGATGCAGCACCCGGCGCGCGATCGCCAGCGCCAGCGTCACCACGTCTTCCTCTGCTTCGTGCCGGAAGCGCGATCGCAGACCGGATAATTCTTCAATAGTGCGCGCCAACCTATCGTACGCCGCATCCAACTGCCCGCCGATTTCCTGTCGCGCCGCTGCCCGGCCGTCTTCCAACCCTTTCTGATATGCGGCATTCACCCGCTGATCGGGGTCGCCTGCGAATGCTCCCGATCCGCCCGGCGAAACGTAACCCGCCACCGAAGGCAGCGGCGAGACACTGTTCCACGCGATCGTTTCCGCCGCCAGTCCGCCGCGATACAGCTTAGACGACATACTGCTCTCCCACCGTGCCCTTCAAACTGATGGTGCCCTCCGACTCCAGTTGCCGCACCACCGCGATGATCTGCTGTTGCGCCGCCTCCACTTCCTTGATCTTCACCGGCCCCAACGCATCCATGTCCTCCTTCAGCATCTCCGCGCCTCGCTGCGACATGCCCTCCAGGAAGTGCATCTTCAACTGCTCGCTCGTTCCCTTTAGCGCGATGGTGAGCAGCTTGCGATCGATCTTCGCCAAAACTTCTTTGATCGACTCCGGGCCCAGCAGAAGGAGGTCTTCAAACACGAACATCAGGTGACGGATCGTCTCCACTAACGCCGGATTCACCTGCTCGATTCCCTCCAGGATCTCCTTGCTCGTGGTCGAGTCCAGGCGGTTGAACATTTCCGATACCGCCCGCACGCCGCCGTACGACTCGCGGCTCAATTCGCCCAACGCCTTCAGCTTCCCGCCGATAATCGCCGCAATTTTCGAAATGATCTCCGGCGAGATCTGATCCAGATTGGCCATGCGCAGCGCCACGTCTGCGCGCAGTTCCGCGGGCAGCGAGATCACCAGGCCCGCCGCCTGCGAAGCATTCAAGTGCGAGAGGATGAGCGCGATGGTCTGGGGATGCTCGTTGTGGATGAATTTGGCGAGTTGCTGCGGGTCCGCTTTCTGCAGGGTGTCGAAGCTGGCCGTTTCCGACCCCAGGGTCTTCATCAGCCGGTCTAACAGCTTCTTGGCGTGCTCCGGCCCGAAGGCATTCATCAGCATCTTCTTGGCGTAGTCGATGCCGCCCTTCAGGACGAAGTCGCGCGCCACCGACATCTGGTAGAACTCTTCCAGAATGACTTCGGCCTGCTCATTATTGATGGACGTGACGCGCGCCACCTCCCGCCCGATGGACTGCACCTCCTCCTCATCCATCTGCCGCAGAATCTCCGCGCTGGTCTGTTCCCCAAGGATCACCATCAGTATGGCGGCCTTGCGCACCCCAGGTATTTGAGGCGCCGCTTCCACGTTGGTAATCATAAGTTGTAGCGCACGCACTCGTGCGTGCCGCGTTCACACTCATGTGAACGCAGCCTTGATGATGCTCGCAATTCCACCCTAGCTCTTCCCATCGCTCATCCACGACCGCAACACATGCGCCATCGCCGTCGAGTCCTTCTTAGCCTGTTCGCCGATATGCTTAGTAAGCACCTCCGTCTTCTTCGTCATCGGCGGCACCTTCAGTGCGTTCAAAGCATCCGCTTCCTGCCTTTGCCGCACCGCAGCCTGTTCGGCAAGCTGATTCTCAATCTGCTTGTTCAAACTCAGGGCGGGCACTTCGCCCGCATCTAACTGCCCGGCTATTTCCACGTCCGCGCGCCGAGTGCCGCCGCGCATCATCCGGAACACGCCAAACCCAAGGGCCAACAACACAACTCCGCCCACCACGGGCAGTGCAATCTTGTTCTTCAGCAACGCATCCAGCCAGGGCGGATACTGCTGCACGGGCGCCACCGGCTTCGCCGCCGGAGGAAGCGGCTCCGGATTTAACGTCGCTTCAAACGGCAGGCATTCCACCACCAACTGGTCCCCACGCTCGGCTGAAAACCCGATCACCCCGGCCACCAGGTCGTGAATGGACTTCAGCTTCTCCGCCGAAGGCGGCGTCACCACGCGCTTGGCTTTGTCCCCGCTGCCCTCCCACCGCACTTCTTGATCCACCAGCAGCGACACGGACATGCGCTTCACCGTCCCCTGCGGCAACCGTACGTGCCGCACGGAATGGCTCGATTGATAACTGATGTTCTCCGTTCGGCGCGTCACGCCGTTGTTGCCCGCCCCCGGCCGCGAAGTCGGCTTTGGCAGGTTGGACGCAGTTCCCGGCACGCCCGATGAGCCGCTCCCCCCGCTGATGTCCTCGGTCTTCTGCGATGTAACCATCACCGACTTCGTGGGGTCGAAAGTTTCATCGCTCTGCTCGCCGCTCGTGAAGTCGCATTCCACCGATGCCGTCGCGCGAAAACGGTCCGCCCCCAATAATGGTTCGAGCGTCGAATTGATTTTCGCCAGCAGATCGTGCTCAACCTTCTGCCGGAAATCGAGCGTGGCTTCAGACGGTTCCCCTCCGTCCACCGATGCCGCCTTGCGTGCCCGGTTCAGCAGATTCCCGCGCATATCCACCACCGAAACCGCCTCGGGCGTCAGCCCTTCCACTGCGCTCGCTGTCATCTGGCAGATTGCCGCGACATTCTGCGTTGAGAGCTGCGTACCCGCCCTCAGCTTCACCAGTACGCTTGCTTTGGCCGGCTGGCGCGACTCCAGAAACACCGAGTCCTTGGGAAAAGTCAGGTGTACCCGCGCCTGCTCCACCTCAGAGAGCGACATCACCGAACGCTCCAGTTCCCCTTCCAGCGCCCGGTGATAGTTCACCTGCTCGGCGAAATCGCTGGCCCCGAAATTAGTCTTGTCGAAAAGCTCGTAACCGATCCTTCCGCTCTTGGGCACGCCCGCCGCCGCAAGCTGCAGCCGCAGCTCCGCAACTTTGTCCGAAGGCACCAATACGGACGACCCGTTCTCCGCCAACCGGAAATCCGTTCCGCCCTCCCGAATCTTTGCTAGAACAGCGCCCGCGTCTTCCGGCGAGAGAGATGTATAAAGCGGACGGAAATCACGCTCCCGGTTCCAGTGCGAAAAACTGATCAGGCCCGCCATCACGACTCCCGCCACCACTACCAGCGAGACCATTTGCTTCCAGTTAAGCCTGTCCAACAGTCGTTTCATCTGATCCTTCAGCTAAGCGCCGCTACATCTGCATCCGCATTACTTCCTGATATGCGGCGACCACTTTGTTTCTTACCTGCAGGAACAAATCCAACGATAGCTCCGCCTGTTGCGTCGCCAACGCGACTTTGTGTACTTCCTCGTCTTCGCCGGACATGAATTTCCCGATCGCATCCTGCGAATTCTGCTGAAATTGCTCTACCATTCCGATGGCGTCCGACAGCGCGGTCTGAAATCCTCCCGTGGAACTCTTGCCCCCGCCGATCGGTTCCAATGGAGCGATCGTGGCGGGGAGACGAATAGGAGTTATGGAAAAGGACATAAATTATTTCATCAAGTCGATCGAGTGCAGAATCATGTCTTTGATCGCCGTCATTGCCGCGACATTGCCCTGGTAGCCCCGCGCCGCACCCAGCAGGTCCACCATGTCTTCCGCTGGATTGATCCGCGGAAAGGCCACGTAACCGTCCCTGTCCGCGTCCGGATGCCCGGGCAGGTAGCGCTTATCGGGCTCGCGCGTGTCTTCCACGACGTCCGCCACTTCCACGCCATTCACCCCCGAGCCCATTTCCGTTTGGAAAATCGCCGAAAAGGGCGACGTCTGCGACGCACTGCTGAACACCGCGTCCTTCCTTTTATATGGCCCGCCGTCCGGAGTCCGCGTGGTCTCCGCATTCGCCAGGTTTTCCGCCAGCAACTCAGCCCGCGTGCGTTGCGCCGACATTCCCGACGCGCTCACCGAAAGTACCGAAAACAGGCTCATCCGGAATTTCCTCCTCCGCCCTGGATCGCCGACGCCACCATCTTCAACTGCGCCTTCATCAGATTGGTGGCAAGGTTGAACCGCAGCGCGTTCTCCGCCAGTAACCGCGCCTCGCGGTCCATGCTCACGTTGTTGCCATCGTTCTTCACTGTCAGCCCCGGCGCTTCCACAACGTTCGGGCTTGCACCTTGCGTGAGACTCATGAATTCGAACTGGAAGTCGATATCCTTAGTCTTATATCCCGGTGTATCCACGTTGGCGATATTGGAAGCGACCAGCTTCTGTCGAGCGCTCAAAAGGTCCATGTAGTGCTCGATGCGATCCGTGATACGGTCTACCACGTAGCTCCGAAATGCAACCCAACCTCCAAAGCTAACCTCCAGGATTCTCAAGCAACTAGTGGTTCCAGCCAGCCAAAATTCTGTCCCGAGCCACCGAATTGGCATCCCAAGAGTGTCCCGCCGTCCCGAAATGGAACTTTGGCGCCCCCGGAACTAAGTGTTTTCCTGGAGCCGGTTTAAGCGTTACCTGAGATTGATCCCGTACCAGTACCCCTGTAAGATCGAGCTTCGATCGGTCGATAGGCCTAATATGAGCGATGGCTTTGTAGCAGTCGAACACAACGAATTACGTCCCAATCTCCTGGAGCCCCGCAAGGGCACTATCCGCGTCCTGATTGCCGACGACCACCCGATCGTTCGCGACGGCCTGGCGAAACTGTTGACCCTGGAAGAAGACGTAGTCGTGGTGGGCGAAGCCGCCGATGGCTGTGAGGTTCTGGACAAGGTCCAGGAACTGGACCCCGACGTACTCCTGCTGGATCTCCGCATGCCCAACCTCGACGGGCTCAGCGCCCTGCAGGCGCTGCAACAGACCAACAAACGCACCCGGGTCATCATTCTTACTGCATCGGAAGACAAGAACGAGTTTGTGCAGGCCATGAAACTCGGCTGCTCCGGCATCGTGCTCAAACAGACCGCTCCGGATCTGATCGTGAAGAGCATCCGCAAAGTCCACGGAGGCGAGATCTGGCTCGACTCTCATACCACCGCTGCCGTTATGCGCCAGTTTGCCGCACCCGGCGAAATCGGCGGCTCCAGCTCCGGCAAGTCGCGCGAACGTTCGCCGCTCAGCCAGCGGGAACGAGAAATCGTCCAGTTGGTTGCCCAGGGTTATAAGAATAAGGAGATGGCCGAGAAGATGTTCATCAGCGAACAAACCGTCAAGAACCACCTCCATAACATTTTCGACAAACTCGGCGTTTCCGATCGGCTCGAGCTGGCGCTCTACGCCATCCATAAGGGCCTACATCTGAACGCCGAGCGGTAGGTACAGCATCGCGGTAAGGTGTTTTCCCAACTGGTTTGGGACATTCGTTCCATTGCAGTCCCTTTGTACTAGCCTTAAAGTCCTCTTACGGAGCGTACTAAGATGCGTCTGACACTGGTTCTTTCGCTACTCGTTATCGGGCTCGCCGGCTCGTTGTCGGCGCAGGGGGTGCCCCAGATGAGCACTGTGCAGCCGGGCGCCGGCAAAGTCGGCGCAGTGCTAAGAATACACGGGATTTACCTTGATAAAGCGAAGGTGGACGAGGTTTACCTCACCGACCACACCTTCGACATGAAGGTCAAAGTCCTTGATCAGACAGCAGATACGATCGAATTCCGGATTCCGCCATCGGTGAAGCCGGGGCGGCTGCAACTCTTGGTGAAAACCACGGGGAAGCAGGCGCTTTTGCTGGAGCAGCCGGTGTTCATCACGGTGGAGGAGCCGAAGGAATCGGGCGAGGTAGCGGCAGCCTCTAAGTAGCTGGTAGAATGGGGGTTGTTCTCCCTTCTTCTGACCGCGAAACCCGACCAGGAAGACTATCTCATCGGCGAACTGTGGGAGGCGGGGACGGTCGGAGTTGTCGAGGAGGACGGCGGCATACGAGCGTTTTTCGAGGGCTCGGATGACGCCTTTTTGGCCGCTCGATTCGCCGAATATTCGCCCCAAAAACGCCTCGAAACCCCTACAAACTGGGTCGAAAAGTGCCAGGAATCGTGGCCGCCGATGCGGGTCGGCCGCTTCTTCCTGACTCCGCCCTGGTGCGCAGACCTGACGCCCGAGGGCTTCCTTCGCCTGGAAATCAACCCGGGAATGGCTTGCGGCACGGGCCGTCATCCGTGTACGCAGCTTTGCCTCGAAGCGATCGAACGGTACGTCAAACCGGGCGATGCGGTGCTCGATGTCGGCTCGGGATCTGGCATCCTATCTAATGCGGCGCGGCTGCTGGCGGCTGGAACGGTGGTGGGTTGCGACATCGATCCCGCAGTTGATGCGATGATCGTCGGATCGGTTGATGCGGTGCGGTCGAACTGGGCGGACGTGATCGTGGCCAATATCGACTCGAGCACAATCGAACAACTCGCCGGCGAGTTCGAGCGCGTACGGAAGCCGGGATCGACGCTGATCGTTTCCGGATTTCCGGAATGGGACATTCCCGCGGGACTTCAGCCGAAGGAGACGCTCCGGCGCGAAGAATGGTCGTGCCTGGTCTGCTAACTCCGACAACATGGTGACCATCAACCGGGCAGCGATCATAGTGACGCCGGGCCAGCGATTCCTGGACTGGCTGCGTAGCGTGGATGCAACGAGCAACGAGCAACGAGTTGAGTTTGGAAGATCTCCGGGACGAACTGACGGTCTATCTTCTACCGGAGTGTAAGAACGAGGAAGAGGTTCGCGAGCGCTTGCGCGAGGTGTGCGGCCAGATTTTCGAGGATCAACTCTTCGCCGATTGAGTCAGAGGCCGACATCCGCGAAACAGACTCGAATGACAAGAACCGGATCGAATCGCGTCCGTTGACGCGAGCTATGCTGGATTTGATAGCGAGACAAGCATGACGAGAAATGTTCCGGTCTTGCTCGCGCGCGTGGTAGAAGACGCTCACCTGCTAAAGGAAGTATCCGCTGACATTTGGAGCGTCAGCGGCGCTCTGACCGAAGACATCGCGCAATACGATTCCATCGGTGGCGCCTACGATTTGGTGGGCAGCCTCGGTATTTACCACCGCCTCTGTTGGGGTGTGTCGACCAATGCCTATCGGGAATTCGTGGAGCAAGCAAGGCTGGCGTGCGACGGAGGACAGGTCCTGGATGCAGGCTGTGGCTCCATGCTCTTCTCGGCGGCAAGCCATCGACGGCCCAATAAAGGAGTTGTGATCGGGGCAGACGTCTCCAGGGCGATGTTAACGCGAGCCCGCAACCGGCTCGGTGGGGACGGCCATCCCGGGAATGTAGTGTTGCTACAAGCGGACATCCTGCATAGTCCGTTTCGATGCGCAGTCTTTGACGTCATCATTTGCCTGCACGTGGCACACGTCCTGCAAGACCTGGAAGGTCTGATCGGTGAGCTGCAGCGGATTCTGAGACCCGGGGGAAGACTGTTCTTGACTAGTGTGGTGTTAGTGAATGGATGGCGGGACCGGTACCTTCGGGCGCTCTCACAGCGCGGCATATTGGCATCGCCACGTCACCCCGAGAACGTTGTAGCCGCTGTTCGGAAAGTATTCGGTGTCGAACCGAACTGTCGTCTGGCCGGAAGCATGCTTTTCACCGAAGCGCAAAGTTCGTAACGCGAGGGTTGGGCACTCGTCTTCGCCCGGCTTGTTTTTTTGCCGTCGTCGCCGGCCGTCTTGCGGCGGTTGTGCATGGTCAGGAGGCGGGCTTTGATGTCGTTGAATTCTGACGTCGTCACTTCGAATTCCGGTTTCGCTATCAGGATCTCCTGGATGTTCTTTTGGGCCGACTTGATGCGGTCGCCGGTCATGGGATGCGTGGAGGTCTCGATTTTTTCGACGAAGTCGACGAAGGCACCCTTGGCTCCGGGGGTCGCCGGTTACTCGAATAGCGGGGCCAACTTCGCCAGAACTTCATCCATGATCGCGCTCGGGACGTTTTCCAGTTTTTTGCCGCCGCGTGTGCGGAGATCGAGCGCGCGGGGCTGATCGCAGCGGACCACTCCCGTGGTCTTGGTTCCGGCGCCTGTCAGGGGCACGGCGAATCCGGCCGTCCGCGCGAAGTTCCCGCCGCTGGTGACGGAGAGGACTACGGGCACCTTGGTCACGTGGTTGAACTTCTCCGGCGAAACGATCAGGACGGGGCGGCGGCCCTTCTGCTCATGCCCTTCGGTGGGATCGAGTCCGACCAGCCAGATCTCACCCCGCTTCATCAGAGGATCTCGGCGCCCGCCGGCGTGTTGCCGACCCATTCACGGTCTTCCTTGGTGCGCGCTGCCTTGGGATTGCACTGGGCCAGGAGCTCTTCCAGGGTGTAGCGGGGCCGTGGCTTCGGTTCCACGACTAAACGGCCGCCTTCAATCGCGATGCCGACCTGGACTCCTGGCCGCAAACGCAGGATGTCGAGCAGCGAGGGTGGAACGGCCAGCATGACCGAGCCGCCGACCTTACGCAGATTCGTTTTGTGCATAGCAGTGACCCTACAGTTATATCCAAATATAACACGTCGGGAGCAAGCTATAGCCTAGCGGGCGGGTTGAAGTTGGTGACTTATCCATCCAACCGGGTAATTACTGGGCCGTTGCCGGAGCCGGGGGTGCGGCGGAGGCGCGGCGGAGGCGCGGCCTGTTTGGATCTTCGGTGTCGATCTTGCGGCGGTTGTGCGGGCCTTCACGTCGTTGAACTCTGACGTCGTCACCACGTACTCGGGCTTCGCAACCAGGATTTCCTGGATGTTCTTTTGGGCCGACTTGATACGGTCGCCGGTCATGAGATGCGTGGAAGATACCTTGGCCATGGCGCCGGGCTGGCGTTTCTCCAGGGAATCAATTTTTTCGAAGAAGTCGACGAAGGCGGTGGGGTCGTAGCCGGCGTCGTGGACCGGCCAACGCAAAGAGTCGCGAATGCTGCTAGTGGAACAGTTGGAAGCCGAGGAGTCTGAGGCGTATGATCGAAGGTATGGCGCAAGTCCACATGAGCGAGGCCGAGTTGGCGCGGGACCTGCACGCTGTTCTGGAGAAGGTGCGGCAAGGCGTCGAGGTGATCGTGGAGAGCGATAACCAGCCGGTCGCGCTACTTCGGGCCGTCATTCCCCAGGGGCGAGCTATCTCTGAGTCCATCGCGCTGGCTGAGCTTCGCGATAAGGAGCGTGGCCACAAGGTCACGCTCGACGCGGACTTTGCGGCCATTGTCGAACAGATCGTCCGCAACCGGAAGCCTTGGAACCCATCCTCGTGGGATTGGTCCTCGACACCAGCGTCATCGTCCGAGCAGAACGACGCGGCAAAAGCGTGGCCGAGATCCTGACGCAAATTCGCGAGGCGCATGGTGAGATCGACATAGGGTATTTCGGTGGTAACCGTCGGAGTTGATCCATGGTGTACAGCGGTCCAAGCTAGAAGTGCAACGCCAAAGAAGCCAGGCCTTCGTCGACGATGTACTGGCCGCCATGACCGTGTACCCAGTAACTGCCGAGATCGCCCAGCGAGTCGGCATCATCTCGGGCCGGGAGGCCGAGCGCGGGGTTACACTGCCGTTCGAGGATTTGCTGATTGGGGCCACTGCTTTGCAGTTCGGTTTTGAACTGGCGACGCACAATGTGCGGCACTTCGAGATGATTCCAAATCTTGTGGTGAAGGAACCATGAAGCGAAGGTTGGATCTTCCGGTGACAATTTGCCGGTTAGTACATAGCAAATGAGCCTAGCGATGCGGCCCGGAGGGAAACATGCGGACTGTCCCCAGGATTCTCCCAGGATTCTCCGGAAGCCCGTCGAATGGACAGGTGTTATGCAGTGACTGTAATCTGAAGAAGTCAAACAAGCTTCCTGGAGAGAATTAAAGGTTCGTAAAATGGCCGAAGACCACATCAAAGTGTTGTTTGAGCTGAAGAAAGACGCAGACGGTTACCCGCCAGCCGACACCGAAGGGCTGTGGGCGGAGCCGTTGGGTGATAATCTCTTCAAGATCGACAATGTCCCTTTCTTCGTTAAGGGCATCAGTTGTGAGGATGTCGTAGAAGCGGCGCCCGACTCCCAAGGAGAGCTTCGATACAGGTCTCTAGTCAGACCATCGGCGCATAATTCGCTCCGCGTCATCGTGTTCCGTGAGAGTCCAGACTCGCGCCCGCTGGAGGAACGTGTTGCGGATCTTAGAAGGCAACTGGAACAGGTCGGGTGCTCGACTGAACTCAGCCACATGCCAGGTTTGATTGCCGTGGATACGGACGCGGCATCGATGACCAGGGCGATTGGAATGCTCCAGTCAGGAGAGAAAGCGAACCTGTGGGAGTACGAAGAGGGCGCGGTTCGGAACTAACGGTCCGCACGGGAGCCTCGATGTCCTGAAGACGTTTGACGTCGCCCTGCTCCGTCGCCACGAAGCGCGGCAATCCGTGCAGAATACGCAACGCCGTTTGCCGATCGATGGCGCGAACATCGGCCATGGCTTGGCCGGTCCAGGCAATCTTCTTGGCCATCCCTTAACGTCCGCGCCATTCGGTTCCGGGGGAAGCGGCGTGCGGCCCATTCTCTCGAAGTCATCCATGGTGAGGCCGAGCTCTGCCAGCACTTCTGGTGTGGAATGGGCTTATTATGCTTCAACCAGTCGCGGGCCTCGGCAACCGCGCGCTTCTCCTCTTCGCCGATTGCTTCATCCTCGATGGGCGCGTTAGCGATGGCCCGGGATACAGGATCAAGCATGGTCTCCAGCAAACAGCGCACGGCGCTGAGTTGCTCGGGCGGCAGGCGGTCGAGGTAGGCGTGGGCCTGTTGGCGCTCTTCAACCGGATCGAGAGCCATAGAGCTATTTCGTTCCTCCCTTGCTCGTGCCGATCTCCAGAACTTCCACCACCGGTCTGAACAGCTTAGTTTGACGGGCGGCGCTTTAGGGTTGGGCGCTCGTCTTCGTCGGACTTTGGTTTCTTGCCGTCTTCGTCGGCGTCTACTGGGCCGTTGCCGGAGCCGGGGGTGCGGCGGAGGCGGGGCTTGTTTGGATCGTCGGTGTCGATCTTGCGGCGGTTGTGCATGGCCAGGAGTCGGGCCTTAACGTCGTTGAATTCCGATGTCGTCACCACGTATTCCGGCTTCGCTACCAGGATCTCCTGGATGTTCTTTTGGGCCGACTTGATGCGGTCGTCGGTCATGGGATGCGTGGAGAATACCTTGGCCATGGTGCCGGGCTTGCGCTTTTCCAGGGTCTCGATTTTTTCGAAGAAGTCGACGAAAGCCGTTGGGTCGTAGCCGGCTTTATACATGTACTCCAGGCCGAGCATGTCGGCTTCGGATTCGAAGCCGCGGGAGAATTTCAAGAAGCCGATGGGGACCAGGACGCTGGCGGCCTGATAGATGCCGTAGGTGGTCCAGCCGCCGCCCATGAAGATGAGGGGAATTGTCGCGAGGTTGGCGATCTCGCCGCGCGTTGCCTGCTTAGTGCCGTGGCGGGCGGCGACGTGCGCGATCTCATGGGCCATGACGCCGGCCAGTTCGGCTTCGGTCTCGGCTTTGAGGATGAGGCCGGAGTTGACGAAGAAGAATCCGCCGGGGAGGGCGAAGGCGTTGACCTCTTCACTGTCGATGACCTTGATGGTGAAGGGGACCTTGGCGTCGGAGTTGCGGACCAGGTTCTGGCCGACGCGGTTGACGTACTCGGCGATGACCGGGTCGTTGATGATCTTGGCCTGGCGCTCGACTTGTTGGGCGAGTCCTTTGCCGAGGGCGATTTCTTTTTCGAGCGAGTAGAAATTTACGCCCTTGCCGACGTTGCGATTTCCGATTTCGTCAGGATCTTTTTTGGGATCTTTGCCGCCGCCGCAAATGGCGTTGGGGGCGGAGAAGGCGAGGACAACAAGGAGACTCAGACCAGCGGACAGCAGGCGAGGCATAAGGTCACTCCTGGGAACTAGTATAAACCTTCTTTAGGGGGACGTATGGGGCGGGGGCGGGTTTCAGGGGAGTTGGATGAGTCCCAGGCTTATCCTGATGGCCTCATCGACGCGCTGCGAGTGTTTCCTGGTCGACTGTGCCCAGGCGTCTCACCAGTCGCATACGGTCGACGGCGCGGATCTGGTTGAACATGGCGACTGAAGTTGTCGAAAGGCCGGCGCGCTGGTCCGCTGCCAGCAAGACGTGGGCCGGGTTCAGGGGAAAGCGTACGGTGGAGGTGATCGGGGCGACGATAGTAACTCGCTCAGGCGGTTGGAGACGTCGTTCTGAATAATGAGCGCCGGGCGCGTTTTCTGGATCTCGCGGCCTGGTGTGGGATCGAGCGCGGTGAGGTAGATTTCTCCCCGCCTCGGGTGGCGGGCTTTCGTGATGTTTTGGATTGGTCGAGGGCCAACCAGCCGGCCGCTATTTCGCGGTCCAGGTCCTGGTCGCGGAGTGCGGTGCGTTCCAGTTGGGCGCGGAGGGCTTCGGCGCGGGTCGCCACCAAATGTTGCACCGCTGGTTGATGAACCGGCTGCGCTGGCCTGGCCGGACCATGCGGTCAATGGTGCGGATTGTGGTTGCCGGGAGGACGATGTTGATGCGTTTGGTCAGGGTCATTTGAGAGCCGGTGGTTGCTGTGCACCTTATATACACAACTCATTTGTAACTTGGCGGGATATCAGGCGGTGAGCCGGAACCGGGTTCGGCGGCGATCGAGGCAATGGGTTGTAGCGGCGTGGGAATCGTGGTGGATTGGGGAAACACGCGGGCTGTCCCTCTAACAGACCTCTAACAGACACTCCCTGACGGTCGTGGCTCGGTAAGATTGTAGGTCAGTTTACAACTTTAGCCTTGACTTTGAAGGGATTGGGGCGCAGTATATTTGAGTACGAGCCTGCGCATGGCGCTTTAGACATACCGTGGGTTCGCGCTTCAGTTGGTCTGAAATCCTTTCAGCCTGATACTTATTCAGCCTGAAATTCACTCAACCCGACATTCTCGCAGCCGGAATGACGTCTTGTGCCCGTAGTGTTTTTGGCCACTCTTCTTTGTTCGGCCAAGCCTTGTTACTTTATTCATACTCAGGTGACGGCGTAGGGGTCAGATTCGGAAGTGCGATCGCCTTGTTGGGCGCTAACCACGCGCGCAAGCCCTCTCTAACGACTCACATACTACTCCGGAAGCGATCCGGCGGCCTGAACGGCCTACTGCCTGGGGCCGAAAGGGGAACGACTAATGGCTGGCGATAGAACATTCTCTTACGTGCGGATCTGGCTGGCGGCGGGGGCATGCATGGGATTGGCGCCGGCTTGGGGTGCGGGTGCAGACGAAGGGCTGCGGCAAGCGTTCGAGCGCGCGAGGTACTCGCTGGAGGATTCCGGCCGGGGGACGTACATGGGCGAGAATCTCGCGCAGCGGTTGACCCTCGAGTTCAACGAGCAGGGAGCGCGGCTGATCCATCCGGACGGCAGCGTCAACTTCCATTTGACCGGATATGGGTACGGCGAGCGGCTCCGGACGCCGGCGAGCGCCGAACCGACGGTGGCCGGTAACCGCGTGGAGTATCGGCGGGGGGATCTCACCGAGTGGTATGTGAACGGAGCGCAAGGCTTGGAGCAGGGCTTTACGCTGGCCAAGCGGCCTGGGACGGCCGGTGAGGGCGAGCTATTGGCGATCGCTCTTGGAGTGGCTGGAGAGCTGGCGCCGAAGCTGAAGGCGGACGCGGTGTTATTCGAGTCGAGCAAGGGCGTGGTGTTGCGGTATGCGGGTTTGAAGGCTTCGGACGCGCGCGGCCGTGTACTTTCGTCGAGGCTGGAGGTGCGGGGCGGAGAGATCAGGTTGATGGTTGAGGATCGTGGTGCGCAGTATCCGTTGGTAGTGGACCCGACTTGGACGCAGCAGCAGAAGTTGACGGCTTCCGATGGGACGGTGAATGGCGCATTCGGCGCTTCCGTGTCATTGAGTGGGGACACGGCGGTGATCGGGGTTCCGCGCAAGAATAGTTCACAGGGAGCTGCACACGTGTTCGTGCGCAGTGGCGGAGTGTGGAGTCCGCAAGAGAATTTGACTGCTTTGGATGGCGCAGCCAATGACAATTTTGGCCTCTCCGCCTCAGTGAGCGGGGACACGGTGGTAATCGGGGCTTTTAGCAAGAATAGCAACCAGGGAACCGCGTACGCGTTTGTGCGCAGCGGCGGGGTGTGGAGCCAGCAGCAGAAGTTGACTGCTTTGGATGGCGCGGTGGGCGACAGTTTCGGCTTCTCCGCCTCAGTGAGCGGGGACACGGCCGTGATCGGGGCTTATAGCAAGAATAGACTCCAGGGAGCCGCGTACGTGTTTGTGCGCAGCGGCGTGGTATGGAGCCAGCAGCAGAAGCTGACTGCTTCCGATAACCAGGTGAACGACTTTTTCGGCTACGCCGTGTCGGTGAGCGGGGACACGGCGGTAATCGGGGCTTTTAACAAGAATGGCGGCCAAGGAGCGGCGTACGTGTTTGTGCGTAGCGGCGTGGTATGGAGCCAGCAGCAGAAGTTGACCGCTTCCGATGGCGCGGGGTTCGACTCTTTCGGGCAAGCCGTATCTGTGAGCGGGGACACGGTGGTGATCGGGGCTCCGGACAACAATACCTCCCAGGGAGCAGCATACGCGTTCGTGCGTAGCGCCGGAGTGTGGGGCCAGCAGCGGAAGTTTACTGCTTTGGATGGCGCTCCGAACGACCATTTCGGGGCCGCCGTCTCGGTGGGCGGGGACGCGGTTGTGGTAGGGGCTCGTGGCAAGAATAGCAACCAGGGAGTCGCTTACCTGTTTGTGCGCAGGGGCGTGGTGTGGAGCCAGCAACAGGAGTTGACGGATTCCGATGGCGTTTCCCTCGACTCTTTCGGACAATCCGTGTCAGTGAGCGGGGATGCGGCTGTGATCGGGGCTTTTAACAAGAATGGCGGTCAAGGAGCGGCGTACGTGTTCGTGCCCACCAGACTTGGCACCAATGCGCTTTTGTTTGGTAGCGCCGCCGGGACATCTTCGGTTGTCCTGACCTACAACGCTGGTTGGACGGCCACGGCCAACGACTCCTTTCTGCATATTTCTGCCGGGAGCGCCAGCGGCACAGGTAACGGTCTGGTGGTGTTCACCTATGACGCGTTCGCTGGCACGGGAACACGCACGGGCACGCTGACTATCGCGGGGCTTACGGTTACGGTTACACAGGCGGGGACGAATTATGTCCCGGTGACGGCGATGACCACTTTGGTGTCGACGGGACTCAACTCTCCTCTTGGAATTGCGGTGGACCACTCCGGCAACCTCTACATCGCGGATACGAGCAACGGCGCGATCAAGGAGTGGATCGCCTCGACCCAGCAGATAACGACGCTGGTGTCATTGGGACTAATTTTCCCAACGGGAGTGGCTGTGGACGGCTTCGGCAACG